>JBLMXA010000919.1:0-8912 GCA_050257515.1 Acidobacteriota bacterium
GAGCCACTTCGCGTTCGCCAAGTTCGGCGTCCGCCAGCGGTTCGTGATCGAGGGCTCGCGCGCGTTCGGCGTCGCGTACATGTACGCGAACCTCCTCGGCAACGAGGCCGGCCGCGTGATCTACGACGGTGGCGGGCTCATCGCATCCGGCGGCGAGCTCGTCGCGCGCGGCCGGCGGTTCTCGTTCCACGACGTCGAGCTCGCGACCGCGGTGATCGACATCGACGGCAACCGCCGCGAGCAGGCGCGCCGCGGCAGCCACCGGCCGCGCCACGACGCCGAGGCGCAGGTCGTCGAGCACCCGTTCGTGTGGCCATCGCGCAAGCCGGAGGCGCCCGCAAAGCTGACGCTCAGCTGGGAAGATCGCGGCGATCTGCGCGAGGAGGAGTTCGCGCGCGCGGTCGCGCTCGGCCTGTGGGACTACCTGCGCAAGAGCAACGCGCAGGGCTACGTCGTGTCGATGTCCGGCGGCGCCGACTCCGCCGCCTGCGCGGTGCTCGTCTCGCTCGCGGTGCGGCTCGCGCTCGACGAGCTCGGCACCGGCGGCTTCGCGAGCCACCTGCCGCGCTGCACGAACCTGCGCGCGGCGCTCGCGTCGAGCGATCCGGCGACCGCGGCGACGACCGCGCTGCTCGCGTGCGCGTACCAGCCGACGGAGAACTCGGGCAAGGTCACGCGCGCCGCGGCCGAGGCGGTGGCGCGCGCGGTCGGCGCCGAGTTCCACGTGATCGACGTCGAGGCGCAGCGCGCCGCATACGTCGCCTCGCTCGAGCAGGCGATCGGCCGCAAGCTGACGTGGGAGCGCGACGACGTCACGTTGCAGAACATCCAGGCGCGGGTGCGCGCGCCCTCGATCTGGATGCTCGCGAACGTGCGCGGCGCGATCCTCGTCACGACGTCGAACCGCAGCGAGGCCGCGGTCGGCTACGCGACGATGGACGGCGACACCGCGGGCGGGCTCGCGCCGCTCGGCGGCATCGACAAGACGTACCTGCGGCAGTGGCTGCGCTGGATGGAGGCGACCGGGCCGTATGGCCTCGGTCCCGTGCGCGCGCTCGCCGCGATCAACGCGCAGCAGCCGACCGCGGAGCTGCGGCCCGCCGCGCTGATGCAGACCGACGAGGCCGATCTGATGCCGTACGACTTCCTCGAGGCCGTCGAGGACTCCGCGATCCGCGACAAGCACACGCCGATGGAGGTGCTGATGGAGCTGACGCCGCGGTATCCGCAGCAGACGCCGGCGCAGCTCGCGACGTGGATCGAGCGGTTCTTCCGGCTGTGGTGCCAGAACCAGTGGAAGCGCGAGCGCCTCGCGCCGAGCTTCCACCTCGACGATCGCAACGTCGACCCGCGGTCGTGGTGCCGGTTCCCGATCCTGTCGGGCGGCTTCGAGAAGGAGCTCGCCGAGATGCGCGCGTACATCGCGACGAGCAAGGCCGGGCCATGAGCTTCAGCTACGAGTATCCGCGCGCCGCGCTGACGGTCGACTGCGTCGTGTTCGGCCTCGACGAGCGCGATCTCAAGGTGCTGCTGATCCAGCGCAAGCTGCCGCCGTTCCAGCACGCGTGGGCGCTGCCCGGCGGGTTCGTGCACGTCGACGAGACGCTCGACGAGGCCGCGCAGCGCGAGCTGCGCGAGGAGGCCGGCGTCACCGACGTCTACCTCGAGCAGCTCTACACGTTCGGCGCGCTCGATCGCGATCCGCGCGAGCGGGTCGTCACCGTCGCCTATTACGCGCTCGCCAAGCTCGGCGACCACCGCATCCGCGCGGCGACCGACGCGATGGGCGTCGGCTGGTTCGCGCTCGACGACCTGCCGAAGCTCGCGTTCGATCACATCGAGATCGTCACTCGCGCGCACGAGCGGTTGCGCGGCAAGGTCCGCTACGCGCCGATCGGCTTCGAGCTGCTGCCGCAGCGGTTCTCGTTGACCCAGCTGCAGCGGCTGTACGAGATCATCCTCGGCGCCGAGCTCGACAAGCGTAACTTCCGCAAGAAGATCCTCGCGATGGATCTGCTCGTCGAGACCGACGAGGTCGAGCAGGGCGTCCGGCACCGCGCGGCGCGGCTCTACCGCTTCGATCGCCGCAAGTACGATCGGTTGACGAAGCAGGGTTTCGAGTTTGCGATGTAAGATCCGCGCATGCGCGCGCTCGTCATCGTCGATCTCCAGTACGACTTCATGCCGGGTGGGGCGCTGCCGGTGCCGCGCGGCGACGAGACGGTCGCGGTGGCCAACCGGCTGCTGCCGCACTTCAACGTCGTCGCGGCGACGCAGGACTGGCACCCGCGCGAGCACGCGAGCTTCACGCAGTGGCCGGTGCATTGCGTGCAGGAGACGCGCGGCGCGGCGCTGCACGACGAGCTCGATCGCAGCAACCTCACCGTGTTCCGCAAGGGTACCGATCAGGCGATCGACAGCTACTCCGGGTTCTTCGACAACGAGAAGCAGCGCGCGACCGGGCTCGACGCGTGGCTGCGCGAGCGCTGGATCTCGCGGATCTACGTCATGGGGCTCGCGACCGACTACTGCGTCAAGGCGACCGCGCTCGACGCGTGCGCGCTCGGCTTCGACGTGTGGTTGATCGAGGATGGCTGCCGCGCGGTCGATGTCGAGCGCGGAGATGGCGATCGCGCGTTGATGCAGCTGCGCGGCGCGGGCGTTCACATCATCGAGAGCGGCGCGATCGGGCCGTGAAGCCGTGGTGGATCGCCGGTGGCGTCGCGATCGCCGCGGCGGCCGGGACCGCGATCGCGGTGATGGCGCCGCGCGGCCGCGCCGGGCCCGCGGTCGAGCGCACGCCGGAGACCGGCTTCGACTTCATCGCGCGCGACGGCGCGGTGCTCGTCGACGGCCGCGCGATGTCGGTCGGCACGCTCGCGCCCGGCGGCGTGCTCGACTCGCGCGCGTCGCGCGTCGAGCTGCTGATCGCCAACCTCGGCCGCGCCGAGCTCGAGCCCGCGACGCGCGTGCGTCTCGTGCGCAGCGATGCGAGCGCGCGCCAGCTCGCGATCGAGCGCGGCAAGCTGTACGTGCGCGTGTCGGTGGCGCCGCACCTGTTCGTCGTGTCGGCGCCGGCCGCGACGGTCACCGGGGGCGGCTGCGCGTACGTGCTCGAGGTCGACGCGACCGGCGGCGGGCGCGTCGCGGTGCAGAGCGGCCGCGTCGAGCTCGCGGCGAAGTCGCGAGCGGTGCTGGTGCCGGCGGGGGCGCACGCGCAGCTCGCGGCCGGCTCGCTGCCGGGTTTGCCGATCGCCGATGGCGCACGCAGCGAGCTCGAGGACGCGGCGGCGCGCTACGCCGCCGGCGGCCCGGCCGAGCCGCTGCTCGCCGCCGCCACCGCGCGCGACGCGGTCACGCTCGCCGCGCTCGCCGGCGTGGACACCGCCGCACGGCCCGCCGCGCTCGCACGCCTCGCCGCGCTCGCACCACCGCCCGATGGCGTCACGGTCGCCGGGGCGATGAAGGATCCCGCGCAGCTCGCGCGATGGCGCGACGCGGTCGTACCGGGCGCGCCCAAGAAAACCCCTTAACCCGCTGGCACGCCGGCTGCTCCTGGCTCGCATCATGAGCCACGACGACAAGGATCCGAACCAGGGCGAAGGTGATCGCAAGTCGGCTCGTCGTTACGACAAGCACGTCCGCGAGTTCGTCGCAGAGGGCAAGGTGCCCGAGGCCGCGGGCGAAGCGAAGGCGTACGTCGATCGCGATCCGGATGGTGCCCGGGCCGCCGAGCGCGAGGCGCGCCGGGGCCCCGACAAGGCCCGGGCGTCGGTCGACGAGCTGGTCGCGAAGGGTCACAACGTGCTCGAGCGCGTGCGTCCGTTCTTCGAACGAGCAGTCGCCGGCGTGCGCGCGCGTCTGCATCGGGGCCGCGAGGCGAAGTAGCCATGGCGGTCGACACCCCGCAGAACCCGGTGCGCGACGACGAGGCGCTGGCGCCGACCGAGGACCTCGATCGCGCGCCCGACGGCGTCCCGCACGACGTGATCGGCTTCACCGCGCTGTTCACGGTGTTCCTCGCGATGCTCGTCGCGTTCATGATCCTGTCTCACAAACTCGTGATCCAGGCTGCGGCGGTGTTGCTGGTGCTGATCGCGATTCCCGTGCTCGTCTCGAACCTGCGCAAGCGCTCGGATCGAGAACGCGATCACGTGCATCCGTCGAGGTGATGCGTGGCGCGAGCGCACGCAGTGCTCCTCGCGCTCGTTGCCGCGTGTGGCGGGACCCCGGTGCACCACCCGGGCGAGGAGTTCCTCCAGGCGATCAAGTTCGAGGGCAACCACGCGATCTCGAGCGATGACCTGCGCGCGGGGCTCGCGTTGCGCCGCGCGCAGCAGATGGGCGCGTCGCCGGATCCGTATCTCGTCGGCGTCGACCGCGAGCGCGTCCGCGGCATGTACATGCGCCGCGGCTACCTCGAGGTCGACGTCCACTCGCGCGTCGAGCGCCACGGCGAGGCCGCGACGGTCATCTACCGCATCGACGAGGGCCCGCGCGCGCGAACCCACGTGGTGATCACGGGCCTCCCGAACGATCCCGCGGTCACGGAGCAGAAGGTGCGCGACGTGCTGCCGCTCCAGGAGGGACAGCTGTTCTCGTACGAGCCGTACGACAAGGCGAAGGAGCCGCTGCTCGCGCTGGTCGAGGACGCCGGCTACGCGCACGCTCGCCTCGACGCGAAGGTGATCGTCGATCGCTCGAAGCACGAGGCGATCGTGCAGCTCGCGTACGACCCCGGCGTGAAGTGCCGGTTCGGCACGATCACGGTCAGCGGCGCGCCGCCATCGCTCGACGATGCGGTGCGCCAGCGGCTGCGCTTCGACACCGGCGATCAGTTCTCGACGAGCGCGCTCGCGGCGAGCCAGCGCGCGATCTACGCCATGCGGCGGTTCTCGACGGTCCAGATCGTGCCCGACAAGACCGATGGCGACGTCGTCGACGTGCGCGTCGCCGTGCACGAGAGCGCCGTGCACGAGGTCAGCCTCGGCGGCGGCTTCGGCATCGATCCCGCGACCTACGAGGTCCGCGGCCGCGCCGGCTACTCGGTGCTCGGCTGGCCGTTCCCGCTCTACGACGTCACGCTCGACACGCGCCCCGCCTACGCGGTGCTGCGCGACGGCAGCGGCTACCAGCCGCGCGTTCGCGCGCTCGCGACCCTGCGGCGGATCGATCTGTTCGCGCCGTTCGTGACCGGCGAGCTGCAGGGTGGGTACGACTACCTCGTCGTCGAGGCGTACACGATGTTCGGCCCGCGCATCGGGCTAGGCGTCACCTCGCCGCTCGGCATCGACGAGCTTCAGCTGCGCGTCGGCTGGGAGCTCGAGCGACTGGACTTTCGCAACCTGTCGCCGGTGATCGACATGATGACGGCGCACGAGCTCGGCCTCGATACGTACGAGCGGCTCGGCGAGTACCAGCAGACGCTGTCGCTCGATCTGCGCGACAGCCCGATCGAGCCGCACCGCGGCATCTACGGCGAGGTGCGCGTCAACGAGGGCACCCCGTACGCCGCGGGCGCCTTCTCGTTCGTGCAGGTGACGCCGGAGCTGCGCACGTACGTGCCGATCAACGACGACCTCGTGCTCGCCGCGCGCGCGCGCGCCGGCAACTTCTACGGCGACATCCCGGTGAGCGAGCGCTACTTCTCCGGCGGCGCGACGACGCAGCGCGGGTTCTCCGAGCGCCGGCTCGCCCCGACGCTGTTCAGCTACAACTCGAAGGGCCAGCTGATCTACGAGCCGATCGGCGGCGGCGGGCTGTTCGAGTCGAACCTCGAGCTACGCTCGCGGCTCGGCACGATCAAGCACATGGGGGTCGGCGGCGTGGTGTTCCTCGACGGCGCCGACGTCCGGGAGCACATCCAGGACATCAACTTCGGCAACCTGCACTGGGCGGCGGGAGCGGGCCTCCGGCTCTACACGATCATCGGCGCGGTTCGCTTCGACTTCGGCTACCGGCTCGACCGGACCGGACCGATGGAGCCGGAGCCGAACTCGCACTACGCGTTCCACCTCAGCATCGGGGAGGCGTACTGATGCGCGAGGTCCATGGCTGGCGGCGCGCGCGGCGATGGCTCGGCGCGACGGTGCTGGGACTCGTCGGTCTCGTCGTGCCCGCCGTGTTCGGGATCGTCGTCGTGATGCAGACCGGATGGGGTCGCGAGCTCGTGCGCAAGCAGGTGCAGGCGAAGCTGCAGTCGACGTTCGTCGGTGGCGCGAGCATCGGCCACATCGACGGCACGCCGTTCACCGACATCGTGATCCGCGATCTCGTGATCAACGGACCCGATCACGAGCCGGCGATCACGGTCGGCGTGGTCCACCTCCACGCGCGCCTGCTGCCGCTGATCTCGCACGAGCTCGTGCTGACCAAGCTGGTCGCCGACGACGTCGACGTGCTGCTCGATCGCGACGCGAACGGCGAGCTGCGCATCAAGCACCTCCTGAGGCCGGGGCCGCCGTCGACGTGGAACGTCCTGCTGCCGAACGTCGAGGTCAACCGCGCGCACGTGATGTTCGACACCGGCAAGCAGGTCATCGACCTCGACGACATCTCGATCGCCGGCAACGCGAAGCTGCCGCACGGCGGCCCGGTCGAGGCCGGCGCGATCGTGCACGCGAAGTGGCGGCAGCGCGGCGCGCCGATCGACGTCGCCGCGATCCTCCACTCCGACAAGCAGGAGGTGCGCGTGCCGACCGCGCTCGTGCGGGTCGCGGACATCGTGGTCGCGGCCGACAGCGTGCGCATCCCGAAGACCACCGGCGCCTTCGCCGGCGCGGTGATCGCGGCCGTGCCGGCGGCGACGATCGATCGCCTGCTGCCGCAGGTCCACGTGCCGATCGACGTGGTGCTGACCGCGGAGGCGACCCCGGTGGACGGCGAGACCCGGGTCGCGCTCGGCGGCGCGCTCGGCGGGGCGCCGCTCACCGGCTACGTCCACGGCGATCCGAGAGCGCGGCGCGCGGCCGGGTTCCTGCAGCTGAACGGCCTCGACCTGTACGCGACGACGATCGGCGCGATCGACGGCATCGGCAGCGTGCTCGCGACGTTCGACTTCGCGCCCGCGCAGCGCGGCGAGGAGCTGCCGCGCGCGAAGCTGCTCGTCCAGGCGACGTCGCAGCACGCGGACATCCCGCGCGTCGACGCGATCGTGTCGGTCGCGACCGGTGGCGACCGCGCGCACGCGACGCTCGACGCGACCGGCGCGGCCGGGCTGCGCGCCGTCGCCGACGTCACCGCGCGCAAGCACGGCGACCACCTCGCGCTCGAGCACGCCGCGCTCGACGCGACGACGCACGATCTGGCGCGCGCGACCGGCGGCAAGGCACAGGTGCACGGCGCGCTCGACGCGCACCTCACCGCGAGCGGCGCGCTCGAGCCGCATGCCGATCTCGCGATCGCCGGCCACGTCGACGGCAAGCGGCTGCGCGTCGCCGGCGTGTCCGCGTCGTCGCTCGCGCTGCGCATCGACGGCAGGCACTTGCCGCAGCACCCGATCGGCAGCGCGCGGCTCGAGCTGCAGGATCTGATGCGCGGCGATGTCGCGCTCGGCAAGCTCACGATCGCCGCCGCCAACCGACCCGATCGCAAGATCCAGGTGTCGGTGCGCTCGCGGCCGAAGCGTGCGCCGTGGCTCGTCGATCTCGATGCGCTCGTCACGCCGGGCCAGACCGTCACCGTCGATCTCCAGCGCGACCTCGTGCGCGCGGCCGGAGGCGCCACCTGGCGCGGCACCACCGGGCACCTCGCGATCGGGCCGCACGAGATCGTGCTGCGCGATCTGAAGAGCGCGAGCGCCGAAGGCAGCCTGGCGCTCGCCGGCGAGTACATCCGCGCCGGCCGCGGCGCGGGCGATCTCAGCGCGAAGCTCGACACGAGCCTCGATCTGTCGAACCTCGAGAAGGGCCGGATCGGGCACGTCGCTGCGTCGGTCGACGTCCGGCGGCGCGCGCGGCGCTGGAACGGCGAGGTCGACCTGACCGCGTCGGGGATGAGCGTGCGGCAGATCGCGTTCGACGCGCACGCGAAGATCCGGGCGAAGAGCGGCCGCCTCACCGCCGACATCGACGCGAACAGCGTCGAGGCGGGCCACGCGAAGCTCGGCCTCGACGTCGACGCGCCGTTCGATCTCGCGAACGCGCGCGCGTGGAAGACGCTCTCGGAGCGCGCGATCCGCGACGTCGACCTCGAGCTTCACGGCATCGACCTGCGCGCGGTCGCGAAGCTCGCGCACATCGGCTCGCTGCAGGGCAGCGTCGACGCCGAGGTGAAGATCGCGGATGGCAAGACGAACGGCACGATCCACGTGCACGACGCACGCGGTGACGGGCTGCGCGATCTCGGCGCGATCAGCGCGGATCTGAAGCTCGGGCAGCAGCACCGCGGCGAGCTCGCGACCCTGGCGACCGCGCGGATCCAGCAGATCGGCCAGATCGCGCTCGCCGCGCGGATCGCGACGCCGGACCGCGTGTTCGACGTCGCGGCGTGGAAGCGGCTCGGCCCGGCGGCGCTGAAGAGCGCGCACGTGAAGACGGGCGAGCTCGCGTTCGACCCGGGGACGCTCGAGAAGCTCGGCATCGCGTCGCTGATGCGCGGGCGGGTCGCGGTCGATGCCGAGGTCGGCCCGGCGCTGCACGATGCGCGCGTCGCGGTCGACGTCCGCGACCTGCACGGCGGCGTGATCACGATGCCGGTCGCGGCGCACGTCGACGCGTCGATCGATGAGCAGCTCGCGAAGGCCGCGCTCGCGGTCCAGGCGAACGGCGTCGAGATCGTGCGCGCCCGCGTCGACTCGCCGCTCGGGCTCGACCGCCTGCGCGCGGATCCGAAGGCCGCGAAGCAGGCTCCGCTGCGTGCGACGATCGAGATCCCGGACGTCCCGGCGCGCCAGCTGATGGCGGTGCTCGGCA
>JBLMXA010000920.1:0-4339 GCA_050257515.1 Acidobacteriota bacterium
AGTGGATCCCGGGCGGTGGCTCGTACTGCATCGTCACCGCGACCTCTCCCTCGACCGGCTCGCGCAGCTTCTCGACCAGCGCCTTCGCCGCCTTCTCGACGAGCCCGCCGACGACCATGCAGGTGCGGCTCGCGACGGTCGGCCCGCTGTCGGGCACGAGCGACGTCGTCGGATCGATCACATCGATCAGGCTCGGGTCGACGCCGAGCGCGTGCGCCGCGATCTGCGTGAAGATCGTCGTGGCGCCCTGGCCGATGTCGGTCGAGCTCGCGCGCACCTCGTAGCGGCCGGCCGGCGTGTACGCGACGGTCGCGCGGCCGGCGAGCCGCTGCTCGCCCGAGCCGGTGAAGCCCGCGCCGAGAAAGTAGAACGCGAGGCCGCGGCCGCGCCGCACGCGCTCGCCCGGATGCTCCGGCGCCGGTCCCATCACCTTCTCGACCGCGGCGATCACCTCGTCGGTGCCCACCGACGCGCCGAGCCGCTGGCCGGTCGCGGTGGTGTCGCCGCTGCGCAGCGCGAGCCGCTTGCGGCAGGCGAGTGGATCCTCGCCGCGCGCGCGCGCGAGCTTGTCGATCTGGCGCTCGTACGCGAACGTCGTCTGCGGCGCGCCGAAGCCGCGGAACGCGCCGTGCGGGGGATGGTTCGTCGCGACGACACGGCCGCGCACGCGCACGACCGGGCAGCGATACGGCCCGGCCGCGTGCAACACGCCGCGCGACAGCACGACCGGCGACAGCGTCAGGTACGCGCCGCCGTCCATCACGCAATCGACGTCGATGGCGACGAGCTCGCCGCGATCGTCGTACGCGAGCCGGTGGTGCGTGCGCGCCGGATGGCGCTTCGTCGTCGCCGCGATGTCCTCGTCGCGGTCGTAGACGATCTTGACGCCTCGCTTCGCCTTGCTCGCGAGCAGCGCGACGTGGGCGGCGAGCATCGACGGGTACTCCTCCTTGCCGCCGAAGCCGCCGCCGGTGACCGACTGCGTGACGATCACGCCATCGGGCCCGCAGCCGAGCAGCGCCTTCATCGCCTTGTGCACGTAGTACGGGCACTGCATCGAGCCGACGAGGAAGCAGCGGCCGTCGCGCCACTCGGCCATCATCGCCTGGGGCTCGATGTACATCTGCTCCTGCGGCGACGTGGAGTACGTCCCGTCGATGACATGCGGCGCGCGCGCGAGGATCGCCTCGAATTCGGCGTCGCTCGTGTGACCCTTGCGGATCAGGAACTGCTTGAACACGTTGTCGGTGCCGTAGAGCAGCTGGTCGCGCGCGAGCGAACGATCGAGGTCGAACACCGCGGGCAGCGGCCGGACGCGCGGCCTGACGGCGCGGGCGGCGGCGAACGCGAGCTCGCGCGTCGGCGCGGCGACGAGCGCGATCGCCTCGTCGACGTGCATCACCTTGCTGCCGATCGCGACGAGCGCGGGCTGGTCGTCCTCGATCAGCGCGATCACGTTTCGGCCCGGGACGTCGGCGGCGGTGACGACGACGACCTTCGACCAGTCGAACGCGGGATCGAGATCGATCGCCTCGAGCACGCCGTGCGCGATCGTCGAGCGCACGGTCGCGCCGTGCCAGGCGCCGGGCGCGTCGAGATCGTCGAGGTAGCGCGCGCGCCCGGTGACCTTCGCGACGCCGTCGACGCGAGGCAGCGACGTACCGACCGGGGGGCGCTCCATGGCCGCGTACAGTAACATGCGCGCATGCGCGTTCGAACGCTCGGAGCCGATGGCCTGCAGGTCGCCGCCGTCGGGGCCGGCGACGTCAGCCTGGCGCGTGCCGCGCTGCGCGGCGTCGACGCGAGCGAGCTCGAGCGCGCGCTGTGCGAAGCGATCGAGGGCGGCATCGAGCTGATCGACGTCGCGCACGAGCGCGATGCGCAGCGCCTCGTCGGCCAGGTCGTGCGGGCGCTCCGCGTCCGCGACCGCGCGGTCGTCGCGTGCCGGCTCGCAACCGCCCGAGACCTCCGGCCTCAGGTCGAGGCGTGCCTGCGCGAGAGCAAGCTCGAGGTGCTGCCGCTCGTCCAGCTGCCGCTGACGGGGCTCGATCCCGACGACCGCGGCCACGCGCAGGCGCTCGCCGCGATCGCGCACCTCGAGGACGTCGCCCAGCAGCTGGTGCGGGAAGGCAAGGTGCTGCGCTGGTCGAGCTGGGCCGAGGGCTACTCTCCCGACGCCCCGCTGCCCGTCGGCGACTGGCTGGTCGCGACGAGCCTTCCCTTCAACCTGTGCGAACGGCAGGCCGAACCGCTGCTCGCCGGGTGCGTGCTGGCGCGCCGTCCGCTGGCCGGCGGCGCGCTCGCCGGCGCGCTCGGCCCCGGCGTCAAGCTCGCCCGCACCGACGATCGCCGCGATGCGGACTTCGCGCGCGCCGCGGTCGGCGTCGCGAAGCTCGCGGCGCTCGTCAAGCGCGAGCCGCCGGCCGCGCGGTCGTGCGACGCCGCGCGCGCGCAGCTCGACCGCAACGTCCGGCCCGCGCACCTCGAGTGCACGACAGTCGCCGAGCTCGCGCTGCGCTGGGTGATCGATCGCGGCGCGATCGCGCTGCCCCGCCTGCACCGCCGCGAGCACGTCGCCGAGGCGATCGCCGCCGCCGCGGCGCCGCCGCTGACGAATCCGCTGCCCGAGCTGGACACCTGAACAGATTTTCAGGTACGCTCGTCGACGGTGAAGGATCGCGCGACGAGCAATCCGACGTCCCGCTTCGCGAAGTCCTCGGTCGAGTACGACGAGGGCGACGGTCCGCCGCCCAGCTCGATCACGCTGCTCGAGGATCACTCGCGCTCGATCCTGTCGCACAACGACTCGCCCGATCTCGGATTCCGCTGGAGCGCGAATCCGTATCGAGGATGCATTTCTTCGTGCGCGTACTGCGTGGGATCCGAAACCCGCGTGCTGATGGGCGATTCGCGCACGAAGCGCATCGCGGAGGTGAGGGTCGGCGACGAGATCTACGGGACCGAGGTCGTCGGCTCGCGCCGGCGCTACGTGCGCACGTACGTCAAGGACGTCTGGACGACGGTCAAGTACGCCTACCGGATCGAGCTCTCCGACGGCACGAGTCTCGTCGCGAGCGGCGATCATCGCTTCCTTTCGCATCGCGGCTGGAAGCACGTCACGGGCGCCGAGCAAGGACGCAACACGCGACCGCATCTCACGTCGAACAACTACCTGCTGGGCACCGGGCGCTTCGCGTCGGGGCCTATCGAGCACGAGGACTACCGCTGCGGGTATCTCAGCGGCCTCATCCGCGGCGATGCCTTGCTCCGCGTGTATGACTACAGCGGGAGGCGTCGCCAGCGTGACGTGCTCTATCAGTTCCGGCTCGCGCTGATCGATCTCGAGGCGCTGCACCGTGCGAAGCGCTATCTGGCCGAGCTGCAGGTCGAAGCCACGGAATTTGCATTCCAGGCCGCGCGCAACGGCTACGCGGAGATGAGAGCGATCCGCACGAGCTCGCGCCGCCATTACGAACGCATCCGCGAGCTGATCGCGTTCCCCGAGCAGCCGACGCTCGACTGGCACAAGGGGTTTCTGGCCGGGATCTTCGACGCGGAGGGCTCGCGGAGAGAGCACGTGTTTCGCATCTCCAACCAGAACGGCGAGCTCGTCGACCAGATCGTCGCGTCGCTGCGTCGCCTCGCGTTCGACTGCGTGATCGAGACCACCGACCGCGATCCGCAGCGCATCTACAACGTCCGCGTGCGCGGCGGCACGGCCGAGCACCTGCGGTTCTTTCACACCGTCGATCCGGCGATCACGCGCAAGTGGAGCCTCGTCGGGCACACCATCGCGAATCGCGCGGAGCGGCGCGTCGTCTCGATCACGCGCATCGATCGGCGTCGCCTGTACGACATCACGACCGGCACTGGCGACTTCGTGGCGGACGGCATCATCAGCCACAACTGCTACGCGCGGCCGACCCACGAGTACCTCGACCTCGGCGCGGGCACCGACTTCGACACGAAGATCGTCTACAAGCCGCACGCCGCGACGCTGCTGCGCGAGGCGTTCGACAAGCCGAGCTGGCAGGGCGAGCTCGTGATGTTTTCCGGCGTCACCGATTGCTACCAGCCCGTCGAGTCGAAGCTGCAGCTGACGCGCCAGTGCCTCGAGGTGTGCCTCGCGTATCGCAACCCGGTCGCGATCATCTCGAAGCACGCGCTGGTCGAGCGCGACGCCGCGCTGTTCGCCGAGCTCGCGCGCGAGGCGGGCTGCCACGTCAGCATCAGCCTCGCGTGGATCGACGACGCGCTCGCGCGGCGGATCGAGCCGTGGGCCGCGGCGCCGTCGCGGCGCCTGAAGGTGATCGAGACGCTCGCGAAGGCCGGGGTGCCG
>JBLMXA010000921.1:0-4774 GCA_050257515.1 Acidobacteriota bacterium
AAGGAGCTCACGGTCCTGTTCTCCGACATCCGCAGCTTCTCGGCGTTCGCGGAGGGCATGGGGCCCGAGACGCTCGCGAGCTTCCTCGGCGAGTACCTGACGCCGATGACGCAGCTCGTGCTCGACTCCGGCGGCACGCTCGACAAGTACATCGGCGACGCGGTGATGGCGATCTGGGCAGCGCCGGTCGACCTCGAGGATCACGCGGCGCGCGCGTGCGAGGTCGCGCTGCGCATGCAGGAGGAGCTCGTCGCGCTCAATGCGCGCTGGCGGCTGCAGGGAAGGCCCGCGATCGCGATCGGCATCGGCCTCAACACGGGCTCGATGGCGGTCGGCAACATGGGCTCGGCCGCGCGCTTCGATTACACGGTGCTCGGCGACCAGGTGAACTACGGCGCGCGGCTCGAGGCGCTGACGAAGGAGTACGGCGTCGCGATCCTGTGCGGCGAGGCGACCGCGAAGGCCGCCGGCGCGCGGTTCGTGTTCCGCGAGCTCGATCTCGTGCGCGTCAAGGGCCGCGCCGCCGCCGCGCCGGTGTTCGAGCTGGTCGGCCGCGTCGGCGACGCGACCGTCGATCCGCGATTTGCCGAGGCGCTCGCGACGTACCGCGCGCGCGACTTCGACGCCGCACGCGAGGCGTTCGCCGCGCTCGAGGGCGATCCCGCCGCGGCCGCGATGGCCAGGCGGTGCACGCTGCTGGCCGCCGCGCCGCCGCCGGCCGACTGGGACGGCGTGTACGAGCAGCGCTCGAAATAGGTTACGCTGCGCGGGCGATGGCCGTGCTCGTGCTCGACTTCGACGGGACGATGACCGACGCCGAGGCGGAAGGCCGCCCGTTCACCGAGGGCTATCTCGAGGACCTGTGCGTGCTCGTCGGGCGCACGCCCGGTGACACCGAGATCCTGGCGGTCGCCGCGGAGGTCGAGGGCGAGCTCGCGCGCGCCCCCGCCGCACACCCGTTCGTGTGGATGGGTCGCGCGGTCGCGCCGGCGACCGTCGATCCGTACCTGCGCATCGTGCCGATCGCGCATCGCATCCTCGATCGCTACGGCGCCCTGCCCGGCGCGCTCGATCGCAACCGCCTGCTCGCCGGCGTGCTGTTCAAGTACAACTACAGCAAGACGCTCGGCCGCCCGGTGTTCCGCAGCGGTGCCGGCAAGATCCTGCGCGAGCTCGGCGGCAGCCCGACGTGGATCGTCACCAACTCCGACACCCACGCGGTCGCCGGCAAGATCGCGGCGCTCGATCGCGAGGCGCCCGGCGTCGCGTGGCTGACCTCGCGCGTGCGCGGCTACGCGCGCAAGTTCGAGGTCGACGACAGCTGGACCGCCGCGCCCGACGAGCTCGCGGTGCCGGGGCTCGATCGCCCGGTGCTGCTGCGCCGCCGCGCGTACCACGACAACCTCGCGACGGTGCTCGCCGAGGCCGGCCAGACGTTCGCCGATCTCGTCGTGGTCGGCGACATCTTCGAGCTCGATCTCGCGCTGCCGCTCGCGCTCGGTGCGCGCATCGGCCTCGTCGCGTCGTCGCGGACGCCCGCGTACGAGCGCGAGTTCGTCGCCTCGCACCCGCGCGGCGCGATCATCGAGGACCTCGCGGACATCCCGCGGTTCGCGTTCGGCTGATCAGTCCTCCTCGGGCCATTGCCGGGTGTTGGCGTGCAGGAACAAGCCAAGCATCGCGACCGCGCGGCTGGCCTCGCGCTGCGCGTCGCTGACGTCGTCGGCAAAGCCCATCGCGAGCGCGACATCGCAGGACGCGGCGAGCTGCAGCGCGGCCTCGAGCGCGTCGCGCGCGCAGCGGCGGCGGCCGGGCGACGCGACGTCGTAGGCCATGCTCTCGGCGGTCGCGACGACCGCGCGCCTGGCGGCCTCGCACGCCGGCTGGGCGAGGCTCGCGGGCCTCGCGGGCGCGGCGCGGCGGATCGCGGCGAGCGCGTCGCGAGCGGCGACGTAGGCCGCGCAGCGGTCGAGCGATTCGCCGGTGGACACGCGCGCGAGCAGAGCAAGCGGCGTACCGGCGCAAGCTCGCGAACGCCCGTCGCGAGGCGTCCGGTTCGTCCGCGGATCGGCCGCGCCGCCGGCTACCTCGGACGGCGGTGAGGTGTAAGGTCTCCGCGTGTCCACCGACCACGTGATCCTGTCGTGCGCGCTGACCGGCGCGGTCACCACGAAGAAGCACTGCCCGGCGATCCCGTACACGCCGGTCGAGATCGCCGAGGAGGCGAAGCGCGCCTACGAGGCGGGCGCCGCGATCGTGCACGTCCATGCCCGCAACGACGACGGCTCGCCGACGTGGGCGCCCCCGACGTTCCAGCGGATCATGGACGAGATCAAGGCGCGCTGCCCGGTGCTGATCAACTGGTCGACCGGCGGCGCGGGGCCGATGCAGAGCCGCGTCGAGCACCTGCGGCAGCGCCCGCACATCGCCGCGCTCAACATGGGCTCGATGAACTACGCGAAGTGGAACCACGACAAGAAGCAGTTCGCGTTCAACCTCGTGTTCACGAACGGCTTCGACGACATCATCGCGTTCGCGCGCGCGATGAAGGAGCACGGCATCAAGCCCGAGATGGAGTGCTTCGACACCGGCCACGTCAACTCGCACAAGGTGCTCGAGGAGCTCGACCTCGTCGCGCGGCCGTATCACTTCTCGTTCATCATGGGCGTGCTCGGCGGCATCCCGGCGACCGCGCGCCACCTCGCGTTCCAGGCCGAGCAGGTGCCGGCGGGCTCGCGCTGGAAGGTGATCGGGATCAGCCGCAACCAGTGGCCGCTGGCGATGGCGGCGCTGTCGCTCGGCGGCGACGTGCGCGTCGGCCTCGAGGACAACTTCTACCTGCCGGGCGGCGAGATGGCGAACAGCAACGGCGAATTGTGCGCGGCCGCGGTCAAGCTCGTCGAGCTGTCGGGGCGCAAGGTCGCGTCCGTCGACGACGCGAAGCGACTGTTGTGGCCGAGCTGATGCGCGCGGAGCTCGACGCGGCGCTCGAGCTGGCGCGCGCCGCGGGCGAGCTCGTGATGAAGCTGCGCGGCGGCGAGCTCGCGGTCGAGATGAAGCCCGGCGACGAGCCGGTGACGGTCGCCGACAAGCGCGCGTCGCAGCTGATCGTCGACGGGCTGCACGCGCGGTTTCCGGCGGATCCGGTGATCTCCGAAGAGGCCCCCGGCCAGACGCTCGTGCCCGCGCGGATGTGGCTCGTCGACCCGATCGACGGCACCAAGGACTTCATCCGCGGCAGCGACGGGTTCTCGATCATGATCGGGCTCGCGATCGCGGGGCGGCCGGCGGTCGGCGTCGTCCACCAGCCGGCGGCGAGCCGCACGTTCTGGGCGTCGCCCGAGGGCGCGTTCGTCGATGGCAAGCCGCTCGCGGTGTCGTCGATCGCGAGCGCCGGCGAGGCGCGGCTCGTCGCGAGCGCGTCGCACCGCACGCCCGACATCGATCGCGTCAAGCAGACGCTCGGCATCGCCGACGAGCAGAACGTCGGCTCGGTCGGCGTCAAGCTCGCGCTGATCGCGATGGGCGTGCGCGACCTCTACGTCAATCCGACGGCGAAGACGAAGGCGTGGGACACGTGCGCGCCCGAGGCGATCCTCGTTCGCGCGGGCGGGCGGCTCACCGACCTGTTCGGGCGCCCGGTCGACTACGCGAGCGAGCTGCGCCAGGTGCGCGGCCTCGTCGCGAGCAACGGCCACGTCCACGACGAGGTGGTCGGCAAGCTCGCGCCGCTGTTCGAATTCATGCGCGATCGACGGCCGTGATACGATGCCAGCATGGTGAGGTGCTCTGCGCTCGTCGCGTGTCTGGTGACGTTCGCCGCCACGGCCGCGGCAGAACCCGAGCCCACTCCCAAGCAGAAGGCCAAGGCGAGCGAGCTGGTGAAGCAGGCGATCGCGAAGAGCCAGTCCGGCGATCACGAGGCCGCGATCGATCTCTACAACCAGGCCTACATGATCTTCCCGCAGCCGCTGCTGCTGTCCAACGTCGCGTCGGAGTACGCGGGGATGGGCAAGAAGGTCGAGGCCGTGAAGTACTTCTGCAAGTACCTCACCGACGATCCGAACGGCAACAACGCGAGCTACGCGAGCGCCCAGGCGCGCTCGCTGCAGATCGAGCTCGGCAACGAGCCCGACGACAAGGACCCGTGCAAGACCAAGCCGAAGGCTGCACCGCCGCCGCCTCCGCCGCCTCCGCCGCCCAATGGCGGTGGCGCGGGCGAGCCCGCGGGCGGCGGCGTGACCGGCACGCTCGGCATCGAGAAGGCCGAGCCGGAGACGCCGCACGGAAGCCACGCGCTCGAGTACACCGGCCTCGCGGTCGGCATCGTCGGGCTCGCCGCGGTCGGTGCCGGCGTCTACTACGGCCTGCAGGCCAAGGACATCAGCGACCAGATCACGAATCACGATCCGATGACGATGTGGCCGACCAACATCAAGCAGATGGAGGCCGATGGCCAGAGCGATCAGAACAAGCAGATCGCGTTCATGATCGTCGGCGGCGTCGCGACGACCACGGGCGTCGTCATGGCCATCATCGGCAAGAGCCACGCGTCGCAGCCCGAGCACGTCTCGCTGCGCCCCGTCGCGACGCCCTCCTCCGTCGGCCTCGCCATCGGCGGCGGCTTCTAGGGACGCTTTCTCCTTCTTCAACCAGCCGCGTCGACCCGCTGAACGATCTCGAACGCTTAGCCGGGGACGCTTTCTCCTTCTTCAACTTGCGGGTGGAGCGCTACGCAGCCCGCGTAGCCACCGTCCGCAACTCGGACACGATC
>JBLMXA010000922.1:0-3271 GCA_050257515.1 Acidobacteriota bacterium
GCCGTGGGCGAAGCGCGCGTGCGAGCCGGGACGCTCCGAGCGCGCCGGCGAGCCGATGCTGCGCACCGCACCGTCGGTCGCGGTCTGCGCGCGCCCGATCGGGCCTCGAGCCGGAGGAAAACGACCAGCCGCGGCGGCGGGTGCCGGGAGTTTGTATGCCGCCGCGGCTGGTCGAGCCGAGATCTCGACGATCGCGAGCCACTCGCTCGCCTCGCGATCGTCGGGGTCGAGGCGCAGGGCCTCGCGAAAGAAGATCGCCGCAGAGTCGTGCTCGTCGCGGCGAGCCGCGAGCTCGCCGAGCAGCCGGTACGCGAGCGCGCACTGAGGGTCGAGCCGGATGATGTCGCGCAGGTCGGCCTGCGCTTCGAGATCACGGCGCAGCGCGATGTGCGCACGCGCGCGGAGCAGCAGCGCCGGCACGTGCTCTGGGTGGTCCTCCAGCGCGTCCGAGATCAGCGCGACGACACTCGGGTAGTGTCGCGCCTCGAACAGCTCCTGGGCTGTCGCCATGACTCCGGCTTCCACGCAGCAGGGTTCAGCAAGGGGTGGGCCAGCGCTCGCGCCGGGCCAAGCCGCCGAAACCAGCGGCGTTCCGCACGATCCCGTCGGTGAGTAGAGCCCTGGGGCCCGGGGTTCACCACCCCGGTGGCGGGGGGGTGGTCCGGCCTGCATACTCGTGATCGTGAGGCGTCTCGCGATCGCCGCGCTCCTGCTGGCCGCGCTGCGGGTCGACGCGAAGCCGATCCGGGCGTCGTATCAGGGCAATCCCGAGCCGCCGCGCACTGACTTCTGGCGCGACATGCTCGAGCCGCACGCGGACGAGGTCCGCCACATCCTCCAGATCGCGTCGCAGTCGCTGCAGCAGGGCGACATCGCGCTGTGGGGCGATTACGACCCTACCGGCCAGGGCCGCGCGCGCTATTACCACGAGGCCTACGGCATGCTCCGCTACGCGCACCGCCTCGCGCCCGAGAACATCGACGTGCTGCGCCTGCTCGGCCAGACCGCGGACGAGCTCGGCAAGACGCGCCAGGCGCTCGACGCGTTCGAGACCGCGGTGCACCTGGTCGGCCCCGACAAGGCCGGCCCCGAGGTCACCGGCAGGCTCGGCGCGATCTACCTGCGGCTCGGTCGCGTCGACGAGGCGATCCGGTTCTTGCGCTACGCGCAGGGACCGATCATCTCGGGCAAGCCGGTGACCGCGATGACGCTCGTCCACCTGTCGAACGCGCTCGCGCGGCGCGGCGACATGGGCGACGCGATCGACGTGCTCTCGGGCAGTCTGCAGAACAACATCCCCTACCCCGGCAACGAGGTCACGCTCGTCGGGTTCGCGCTCGCCGTCCAGCTCGATCGCGACGAGCAGCGGGGCGCCGCGTTCGACGCGATCGACCACATGCAGACGCAGCTGACGACGAGCTTCGCCGCGACCGTCCAGAACGGGATCGCGATGATGCGGTTCGCCCCGGCGGAAGATCAGCACTATTATCAAGCTCTGCTCTACGAGGTCATGGGGAACTACACCGAAGCACGCGCGGAGTGGCTGCTGTACGCGGCGGGCGATCCGCCGTTCCGCGCGCGCGCGCTCGATCACGTCGCGGCCATCGATACGTTGCGCCGCGCCCCGGCGCCGCACGCGCCGCACGGTCGTCCCGTGGGGAGCCGGGTGCCGTGACCGACGACAGACGATCGAGCCGCGCGGTCGTGCTCGCGCTCGTGATCGCGTCGTGGGTCGCGCCGACCGCGCAGGCGAACGTGTGGCAGCACGCGAGCGAGCCCGGGCCGGCCGCGGTCGACGACATCTACGCGCACGCGATGGAGGCCGGCGACGATGCGGCGACGCGCGCGAGCTCGCACGGCGCCTCGATCCGGTCGATCCGCGACCTCGTGCAGCAGGCCGTCGATGCCTACAAGATCGCCGCGAAGGCGCGCCCGAGCGCGGGCGAGCCCTGGTACCGCATCGGCCAGCTCCTGCACACGTTCTACTTCGACTGCACGAACGATCCGCTCGGCCGCATCCCGCAGGCCTCGGTGCTGTGCGACCTGGGGTTCGATCGCAAGAAGGCGGAAGACACGATCGCCGCGTGGGACGAGTTCGAGAAGCGCTCGCCGCTCGATCCGCGGCTGTCGTTCGTCGATGGCGAGGGCGCCGAGGTGCTGTTCCAGCGCGCGATCCTGCACACCAAGCTGATCGAGCGCGGCTCCGCGAAGGAGCAGAAGCTGCACCTCGAGGCCGCCGCCCGCGACTACGAGAAGATCGTCGCGCGGATCGACTCGTCGGAGACGAGCACGCAGTTCTACACGATGGTCGTCGGCAACCTCGCCGAGACCTACATGATGCTCGATCGCCTCGACGACGCGGTCGAGACCTACCGCGAGGCGCGCCGCCACGGCGGCCGGTCGTCGACGATCTACGGCGAGGCGGTCGCGCTCGATCGCGACGAGCGCGGCGGCGAGGCGCTCGATCTGGTCCGCGAGCTCGGCGAGGAGCAGGTGCGCCAGTTCCACGAGGAGGTCGTCAACGGCGACGCGTTCTTCGTACCCGAGGGCGAGAAGTTCTACTACTACGCGCTGCTCGAGGAGGCCTTCGGCCACCTCGCCGACGCGGCGAAGTACTGGCAGCTCTACATCCAGTCCGGCGCGCACCCCGAGTTCCAGCCGCGCGCGAAGCAGCACCTCGCCGCACTGCAGGCCAAGCACATCCGCCACGACGTGCCGCACCTCGACTGGCTCGACGAGTGATGCGCGCGCTCGTCGTCCTCGCGATCGTCTCGATCGCGTCGCCTGCCCTGGCGCAATCGAAGCGGTACCCGCCCGATGCCGTCGATCCGGACCGCGAGGCGGAGGCGCACTCGAAGCTGTGGGAGGACGCGCTCGATCCCGGGCGCTCGCCGTACGAGCAGCTCGTGCGCGAGGCCAAGCAGCTCGCGGACGAGCGAACCGCCGATGCCAGCACCGACGCGATCGCCAAGCTCGACCAGGCGATCGCGATCCTGCCGAAGGCGCCCGACGCGTACGCCGCGCGCGGCGAGCTCGAGCTGCGGCTGCAGCGCTGGGACCGGTGCGCCGACGATCTCGGCGCCGCCGAGGAGCACGCGCCGCCGGACGACGGGCTGTCCAACGAGCGCGTCGCGCGCCGGCTCGATCTCGGCATCTGCCAGAGCCGCGCCGGCCGCCTCGCCGATGCCGAGCGCACGCTCGTCGGCGCGACCGCGGGTGCGCAGGCGCGCGGCAGCGCGTGGATGCGGCTCGGCGAGGTGCGCATCGCGAT
>JBLMXA010000923.1:0-4260 GCA_050257515.1 Acidobacteriota bacterium
CCCTTGCGGATGATGTTCGCGACCGCGGTCGTCACCGGCACGACCTCGACGGCCACCGCGCGACCACCGTCGCGGCGAGGCAGCAAGAATTGCGTCACGACCGTGCGCAGGCACGCTGCGAGCTGCGTCCGGATCTGGCGCTGGTGCGACTCGGGGAATGCGTCGATCACGCGATCGATCGCGCCGATCGCCGATGGCGCGTGCAAGGTCGCGAGCACGAGGTGGCCGGTCTCGGCGGCGGTCAGCGCGGCGGCGAGCGTCTCGCGATCGCGCAGCTCGCCGAGCAGGATCACGTCGGGCGCCTCGCGCAGCGCGGCGCGCAGGCCGGCCGCGAACGACGGCACGTGCGTGCCGAGCTCGCGCTGGTGGACCAGGCAGCGGCGCGGCGAGAACCGGTACTCGATCGGATCCTCGATCGTGATCACGTGCGCGGCGCGGCGCTGGTCGAGCACGTCGAGCAGCGCCGCGAGCGTCGTCGACTTGCCCGACCCGGTCGGGCCGCACACGAGCACGAGCCCGTCGCGGTGCTCGACGAGCGCCGCGAGCTCGTTCGGCAGCCCGAGCTCGGCGAGCGCGGGCACGCGATCGTTGATCAGGCGCGCCGCGATCGCGTGGCCGCCGAGGTGGTCGAACGCGTTGACGCGCACGCGCACGCCGTCCAGCTCGAGCGACAGATCGGCGCTGCCGGTGTCACCGACGAGCGCGGCGACGCACGCGGCGAGCTCGCCGTCGTCGATCGCGAGGTCGAGCGTCTCGAGCCGGCCCTCCACCCGCATGCGCGGCGCCTGGCCGGTGGACGCGATCACGTCGGAGGCGCGGCGCTCGTGCGCGATCGCGACGGCGCTCGCGAGCAGCCGCGCCATGCGCTCGCGCACGTCGCCGTGCTCCGCGGCTGCCTCGGCAGCCACCGCGGTCGCGCGCGGCGCCGGCGCTGGCGTGCGCGGCGCAGCCGGTGGAGCGGACGAGGGCTGCGCGGTCGATGCGGGCGCCGCCGCGCGCCCGGTCGCGCCGCGGCGGACGTTGAGGCGCAGCCCGCTCGCGCCGCGCTCGATCGTCGTGACGTACGTCTGGCCGTCGATCGGGATCGACACCATCACCGGCCCGGCCGACAGGTCCTTGCCCGCGAGGTGCGGAGCCGCGAACTCCTCGAGCATCGCGGCGTCGAGCGCCGGCATCGCGAGCGACTCGAGCTGGCCGCGCCGCCGCAGGCTCGGCACCTTGCCGGCCTCGAGCACGATGCCCTCGGCGTCGCGCAGGGTCATCACACGCAGGAGCGACTCGATCGCCGACATGGCTGGGAGCGTAGCAACCGGCGCGCCGCTCCGCGCGCATGCAAGCTCGCGAAGCTGCGCCTTTCGTGCCGCTGCGCTCGGCCGTCCTGGCGCGCGCCCGGCGCAGCTTGGCCAAAACGTCACTTCAGGCCGGCTCCCGCGCGTGGCCCGCTCGCGCTACGCCGCGCGCGCCGTCACGTGCACGATCTCGCCATGCGTGATCGCGCCGTGGCTGTACGTCGGCGACAGGCCGGGCGCGAGCACGTGCGGCACCAGCTCCGACGAGCTGAAGTGCTGCGGCAGCTCGGGCCGGTCGGGGACGTGATCGGCGAGCGTCTTCTCGAGCACCATCGACGTGTACTGGTCGAGCGTGCCCTCGCGCGTGTTCGCGTTGAGGATCACCTCGACGCCGGCATCGCGCGCGTGGCGGGCGACGCCGCGGATCCGGCTCGTGCCGGGCGCGTACGAATCGACGCAGATGCCGTTCTCGCTGATCGCCCACGCGCCGCGATCGGTGACGACGACGAGCGAGTGGTTGCCGCTCGTGTGGCCCGGCGTGCGGACGAGCGCGAACCCGCCGCCGATCAGGTAGTCGCCGTCGAGCGCCACGATGCGGTCCGCCGGCACGCCGTCGAGGCACTGCGGGATGTACCACTCGACCTGGAGCGGGTGCAGGTTCGCCAGCGTCTCGAGCTCTCCCCGCTGCACCAGCAGCTTCGCGCGCGGCAGGAACTCGCGGCCGCCGGGGCCGGCCGCGAGCAGCCCGCGCACGTCCTGGACGTGCAGGTGATCGAACGTGACGTAGTCGACGGTCTCGGGCGCGACGCCCCAGCCGGCGAGCGCCGCCTCGATCGAGGTGTGGAACGTCGACAGCAGCTTGCGCGCGGTCTGGCCGTACTTCTCCTCGAGCCGCGCGAAGTACGGTGCGGCCGCCGAGCGCACGGGATCGGTCGGGTTGACGAGGATCGTGATCGTGCGGCCGCTCGCGGCGACCTGCACGAGCTGCATGCGGTTGCGCATGAACACGTACGGCGCAGGCGAGCGCGCGACGCCGGCGAGGCCGTAGCGGGTCGGGTAGGGGAACGTCGCGAGATCGACCGTGCGGACGCAGCGCGCGACGCCGCCCGCGAGGATGCGGTCGCGCAGCTTGCGGCCCGCGCGCCGCACGGCCTCGAGGCGCGCGCCGGCGCCACGCACCGCCCACGCGTCGTCGAGCTCGGTCAACCGGACGAGGTCGGCAGGGAGCATCGCGGCGATCATGGCACGATCGCCTGCTCGGGATCGGCAACGCGGTCGCCTCGGGCTCGCCGGCGTCGGGGACGTCGCAAGGCGCAGGATTTCGCGGATCTATCTCGCCGACGGCGCTCTCGAGGCGGGAGTTGTCGCCGGCTGGCTGTGCTAACGTGCACCGCCGATGGCGGTAGATGACCTGCGCTCGGGAACCTGGGTCACGTACGTCGGCGGGCGCGCGACGAGTGCCCGGCTCCGCCGGGTCCGCATCGAGGTGACGAGCGGTCCCGACGCCGGGCTCGTGCGCGACATCGAGGCGCAGGTGATCCGCATCGGCGCCCGTCGTGGCAACGACGTCCAGCTCTCCGACTCCAAGGTCTCCGGCCTGCACTGCGAGATCCGGCTCGACGATCGCGGCTACCGCCTGCGCGATCTCGACTCGACGAACGGCACCTACGTGTCGAGCCTGCGGATCAACGACATCTACATCCAGCCCGGCGCGCAGATCGCGCTCGGCTCGACGCGCATGAAGTTCGAGCCGCTCGGCGACTCCGTCGAGATCGAGCTCGCGGACACCGATCGCTTCGGCTCGATGATCGGTCGCTCGGTCAAGATGCGCGAGCTGTTCGCGCGGCTCGAGAAGCTCGCGAAGACCGACACGACCGTGCTCGTCACCGGCGAGACCGGCGCGGGCAAGGAGCTCGTGGCCGAGGCCCTCCACGACCACTCGCCGCGCAAAGACGGCCCGTTCGTGGTCCTCGATTGCGGGTCGATCCCGCCGAATTTGATCGAGAGCGAGCTGTTCGGCCACGAGCGCGGCGCGTTCACCGGCGCGACCAGCTCGTACGCCGGGGCGTTCGAGCGCGCCCACGACGGCACCGTGTTTCTCGACGAGATCGGCGAGCTCCCGCTCGCGATGCAGCCGAAGCTCCTGCGCGTGCTCGAGCGCAAGGAAGTGCGCCGGGTCGGCGGCTCGAAGACGATCGAGGTCGACGTGCGGATCGTCGCCGCCACCAATCGCGATCTCGGTGTCGAGGTCAACCGCGGCCGGTTCCGCGAGGATCTCTACTACCGGCTCGCGGTCGCCCGCATCCACGTGCCGCCGCTGCGCGAGCGCAAGGACGATCTGCCGCTCCTGATCGAGCACATCCTCGCGACCACTCCGGGCGGCGAGAGCGCGCAGATCGCGCAGGACACGGTCGACCTCATGATGAAGCACGACTGGCCCGGCAACGTGCGCGAGCTGCGCAACGTGATCGAGCGCGCCGTGCTGCTCGCCGAGTCACCCGACAGCGAGGACGCGCTGCGCCGCGCGCCCAAGCCGTCGCCCAGTGCCGAGCCGTCGATCACGGTCACGCCGTCGCAGACCGCGACCTCCGCCGACGCGTCGATGACGGTGCCGGTCGATGTCGGGATCCCGTTCAAGCTCGCGAAGCAGAACGTGATCAGCGAGTTCGAGCGCCGCTACATCTCGCGGCTGCTCGCGCAGCACGACGGCAACATCTCGGCCGCCGCGCGCGCCGCCGGCATCGATCGGATGTCGATCCACAAGATGCTGCACCGGCTCGGGCTGGCGAATCCGGGCCGGGACTAGGTCTCGGGCGAGAACGCCCGGGACATCAGCTCGGTGACTTCGCCGTCGATCGGCTCCGGGATCGCGACCTCGGTCGCGAGCTGAGCGGCCAGCCAGCCGAGGAGCTCGCGCACCTCCGACGCTCCCGGGCGGACTCTCGAATCGCGGTCGGTCATGCGACGGACG
>JBLMXA010000924.1:0-2884 GCA_050257515.1 Acidobacteriota bacterium
CCTCGGAGCGGCGGCTTCCTCGCGGAGCCGCCGCTTCGGATTTTCGGACGTGATCCGCCGGCGGACCACCGCTGGGGCGCGCGCCCCTGAGGCCCCGCGGTGGGACCCGCCGCCCGCGCGCGCAACACCGCGCGACACCACGGGAGATCCGGTGGTCTCGATCCGGACCACCGGCGGATGGCGCGCGCGTTGCTGAAGCAGTCGCCAACCAGGAGCCAGCCATGAACAACGTCGTGTCGTCCGCCCTCGCCGTGTGCTCGTTCGCGACCGTCGCGATCGCGGGACCGCGGCTTCCTCTCGACCCTCACACCCGCGCTGCCGATCCGCCGAGCGGTGCGGTGTGCAGCGGCCCGATCCGCTGCCAGGCGCACGCGCGCGTGACACCCGACGGCGAGGTCCAGCCGTTCGCGACCGCGACCGGGTGGGGGCCGGCCGATCTGTGGGCCGCCTACGACATCGATCCGAACATCGCGACGCATCCGACGATCGCGATCGTCGACGCGTTCGGCTACGCGAACCTCGAGGTCGACCTCGCGATCTATCGCGCGTTCTACAACCTGCCGGCGTGCACGCGCGCGAACGGCTGCCTGTCGATCGTCAACCAGAACGGCCAGCCCGCGCCGCTGCCGGCCGAGGCGCCGAGCACCGATGACTGGACGCTCGAGACCGCGCTCGACGTCGATGTCGCGAGCGCGGCGTGCCCGCTGTGCCGGATCGTCGTCGTGCAGGCGAACAGCGATGCCGACAACAGCCTGTACGTCGCGCAGACCGCCGCGGTCGCACAGGGCGCGACCGTGATCAGCGACAGCTGGGGCGCGATCGAGCCTTCGGCCGCGATCGTCGGACAGCTCGAGCCGTACTTCAACCACCCCGGCATCGCGACGTTCGCGTCGAGCGGCGACTACGGCTACGACTACGGCGGCAAGGGCCCGCTCTATCCGAGCACGTCGAGCGAGGTGATCTCGGTCGGCGGCACGCGCCTGCTCGCCTCGGCGAACGGCTGGCTCGAGACCGCGTGGACGAGCGCGGGCAGCTCGTGCAGCAACGTGTTCGCCAAGCCGACCTTCCAGACCGGGATGCCGTGCGCGAATCGCGCGACGACCGAGATCTCGGCGGTCGCGGATCCGGCGACCGGGGTCGCGATCTACAACTCCAAGAACGGCGGCTGGCTGGTGTTCGGCGGCACGAGCGCGGCGTCGCCGCTGGTCGCAGCGATCTTCGCGTCGATCGGCGCCGGCAGCGCGACGCCCGACGTGATCCCTCGCGTCACGGCGGCGCTGCGCGATGTCACCGCCGGCAGCAATGGCACGTGCGGCACGGCGCTGTGCAACGCGGGTAGCGGCTGGGACGGCCCGACCGGGTTCGGCACGCCGGACGCGGTCCGGCTGTCGGCCGCGCTCGCCGGTGGCGGCGGTGGTGGTGGCGGTGGTGGTGGCGGCGGCTCGGTCGGCCCGACGCTGCAGATCACGTCGCCGCAAGACGGGGCGACGGTCGCGGCCGGCTTCGAGGTCGATGCGAACGGCGCGAACGCGACCGCGGTCGCGCTGATGGTCGATGGCGTGCTCGTCAACGTCGAGATGGCGCCGCCGTTCGCGTTCTCGACGCCGGCGACGCTGCCGGCCGGTCCGCACGCCGTCCAGCTGGTCGCCTACGGCGCGGACAACTCGCAGGCCGCGGCGCAGGTCCACGTCACGGTCGCGGCGGCCGCGCCCCAGCCGCCGAACGCCGACACCGGCGGGCTGGGGGGTGGCTGCAACGCTGGCGGCGGACAGGCGTCGTTCGCGCTGGTCGGCCTCGCGCTGATGGTCGGGGCGCGCCGTCGGATCAGGAGCGCTTGGCAGCGGTGAGCAGATCGTGGTCCTCGAGCAGCTCGCGGCGCGTCGCGCGCAACGCGGTCGCCGCGCCCTCGAGCACGCCGAGCGCGTGGCAGACCTCGGGCGTCAGCGCGGAGGCGGGCAGCGCCGGCAGCCCGATGATCTCGTCGATCGTCAGATCGGTCGCGCTGCGCAGGTGCTGCACGGCCTTCGTCAACATCACGTGCAGCGCATCGTCGGACATGCCGCACTGTACCCGATCGCGAGCGGAAACCTCGCCAGGATTTATCGACGGAGCGTCCTGCAGCCGCAGGTCGGGCAGGGCGACTGATCGAGGCCGGCCGAGCGGTTCTCGTCGCTGGCGCGCTTGCCCGCGGCGGTCAGCGGCCATGCATGAGACGGCGGCTTGAGCCGCAGCATCTCGTCATGCGTGAAGTGACTGCCGCAGTTCCTGCACGCGATGGCCATCGCCGCTATCATGGACCTTTCGCGCCGCGACGTGGGATCAAATCGCCATGATCGTCGATGATACTGCCCTGCGATCATGAGCGCGCTCGAGAAGCTCGACGACAAGGCGTTCTCGCGCTTTCACGTGCTCGCGATGTTCACGACCGGGATGGGCGTGTTCACCGATGGCTATGACCTGTCGTCGATCGGCCTCGTGCTGCCGCTCGTGCTCGCCTCGTTCGGCATCGATCACGTCTCCGGGCTGCAGTCGGGGTTTCTGACCGGTGCCGCGCTCGTCGGCTCGGCGGTCGGCGCGGTCGTGTTCGGCGCGCTCGCCCAGAAGGGCCGCAAGCGCTACTACGGCATCGACGTAGGGATCATGGCCGCGGCCGCGGCCGCGCAGGCGTTCGCGCCGAACCTGTGGACGCTGATCGCGATCCGGTTCGTGCTCGGCATCGGCGTCGGCGCCGATTACGTGCTGTCGCCGACGATCATGGCCGAGCACGCGAACCGCGCGGACCGCGGCAAGAAGCTCGGGTTCGGGTTCGCCGGGATGTGGGGCTTCGGCGCGATCGCGTCGGCCCTGGTACTGCTCGCGCTCCAGCGCGCGGGGGTATCGCCGG
>JBLMXA010000925.1:0-5682 GCA_050257515.1 Acidobacteriota bacterium
ACACAGCGGTGCCGGCGACGCGCGGCAGCGGCGCCTCGCCCATGTCGGCGAGGAACAGCTCGTCGGGGATCACGCCGGTCTCCATCGTGCGCGACAGCTCGTAGCGGCCGCGCCACCACGTCGACATCACGACGAAGATGCCGATGCCGACCGCGAGCGGAAACCACCCGCCCGCGGCGATCTTCTCGATGTTCGCCGAGAAGAACGACAGGTCGATCGACACGAACGGCACGAACAGCACGAGCGCCGCGGTCCACGAGTATCCCCAGTTGCGACGGCACACCAGGAAGTACAGGTACGACGTGATCGCCATCGTGCCGGTGACCGCGATGCCGTACGCCGCGGCGAGGTTCGAGCTCGACTTGAACGCGAGCACGAGCGCGACGCACGCGACCATCAGCCCGTAGTTGATCTCCGGGATGTAGATCTGGCCTTCCGCCTTGTGCGACGTGTGGACGACGGTGACGCGCGGGAAGTAGCCGAGCTGCACCGCCTGGTTCGTCAGCGAGAACGCGCCCGAGATCAGCGCCTGCGACGCGATGATCGCCGCCATCGTCGCGAGGATGATCATCGGGATCAGGAACGGCCCGCCCGACACGAGGTCGTAGAACGGGTTCGTCACGTGCGAGCCCTCCTCGAGGTAGAGCGCGCCCTGTCCGAAGTAGTTGAGCAGCAGGCCGGGGAACACGATCAGCGTCCACGCCCAGCGGATCGGCGAGCGGCCGAAGTGGCCCATGTCCGCGTACAGCGCCTCGCCGCCGGTGATGCACAGCACGACCGAGCCGAGCAGCAAGAACCCGACCTTGCCGTGCGTCGCGAGGAACGAGACCGCGTGGTGCGGGCTGACGGCCTGCAGGATCTCGGGGTGGCGGATGATGAACGGCAGCCCGGCGGCACCGATCGCGATGAACCACAGCAGCATGATCCAGCCGAACACCGCGCCGATCCGGTGCGTGCCGTAGCGCTGGACCCAGAACAGGCCGATCAGGATCGCCGCCGACAGCGGCACGATCATCTCGGCAAACTCGGGGTTCTGCTCCGACAGGCCTTCGATCGCGCCGAGCACCGACACCGCGGGCGTGATCACGCCGTCGCCGTAGAGCAGGCCGGCGCCGAACAGCGCGAGCAGGATCGGGATCGCGAGCGCGGTCCGCCGGCCGTCCTTGCGATCGACGAGCGCCGCGAGCGCGAGGATGCCGCCCTCGCCCTTGTTGTCGGCGCGCATGATGAACACGAGGTACTTGACGACGATGACGAGCATCAGCGCCCAGAAGAACAGCGAGATGATGCCGAGCACGTTCGCGGGCTCCGGCGTCACGACGACGTGCTCGGTCGAGGTCAGGCACTCGCGCACCGCGTACAGCGGCGACGTGCCGATGTCGCCGTAGACGACGCCGAGCGCGCCGAGTGACAGCAGCGCGAGCTCCTTGCGGTTCTTCGGCACCGGCGCGTGGCCGAGCGAGTGCGAGGGATGATGCACGCCGCTCGGATCGGGACGCATCGGCTGCGACGCGCTCGGGCTCGGCTGCCCGCTCCCCCGTTGAGGGATTCCCTCCTCCTGCGGTGAGCCCGTCCTCGCTTCGCTGCGGGCGGGCTTCGATCCGAGGTCGTCGGTCACGCGCGCCACCTCCGGCTGAGCGCGACCTCGGCCTTGTACTCGTCGAGCATGCGCGCGGTGGTCGCCGCGTCCCACTGGAGGATCGGCGCGAGCCGCGCGGCGACGCGGTCGCACACGCCGAGGCCCTGATCGCGCGACACGAGCAACAGCGGCACGCGCCGCGCGAGCACGTCCTCGAGCGTGCGCGCGCGATCGCGCCGCGCGGCGAAGTCGATCTCGGCCCACACGTACGGCAGCTCGCGATCGAGGCGCTCGCCGAGCGAGCGGTCCTTCGCGATCTCGGCGCCTAGCTCGAGCGCGCGCGCACCGTACACGCCGCACAGGTGGGTCGCGGTGTCGACGTCGAGCTTCCTCTCGTGCATCAGCCGGCGGCCGATCGCGGCGACGCCCTCGAGCGTCGGCGGCTCGATGCCGGCCGCGCCGGGCAGCGGGCGATCCTTCGTCGTCGCGCGCGACGCGTGGAGGCCGTCGTCGCCGCCGATCTCGTGCAGCAGCTCGAGCGTCTTGTGGACGGCCTCGCGCGCCATCCGCCGGTAGGTCGTCAGCTTGCCGCCGGCGATCACGACGACGCCGTCGGGCTTCGCGAACACCTCGTGCTCGCGCGAGATCTCGGACTCGTCGACGTTCGGCGGCGCCGCGATCAGCGGCCGCAGGCCGGCCCACGTCGCGATCACGTCGTCGGTCGTCAGGTTCGCACCGGGGAAGTAGCCGTTGCCGCTCTCGCACAAGTACCTGACGTCGTCGGCGTCGGCGGCGACCTCGTCCGCGGAGCCGGTGAAGTCGGTGTCGGTGGTGCCGAGCACGGTGCGCTCGCGCCACGGGATCGCGAACATCACGCGGCCGTCGACCGGCGAGATCAGCGTGATCGCGCGCGCCAGCGGCAGTCGCTCGCGCGGCAGCACGACGTGCACGCCCTTCGTGCGGCGCAGCACCGGGCGCGCGAACGGCAGCTCGAATCGCCGGATCATCTCGTCGGTCCAGGCGCCGGCCGCGACGATCACCGCGCGGCACTCGGCGGTCCACGTCCTGTCGTGGAGGCGATCGCGCACGCGCACACCGGTGACGCGCGCGTCGTCGCGGCGCTCGAGGCCGATGACCTCGGTGTAGGTGTGGACGTCGGCGCCGAGCGCGGCGGCGTCGAGCGCGTTCTCGAGCACGAGCCGCGCGTCGTCGGTGGCGCAGTCGTAGTACTCGAGCGCGCCGCGCAAGCCGTCCGCCCTCAATTGTGGCTCGAGCTCGAGCGCGGCCTTCGTGCCGCGAAACGTCTTGTGCAGTCTCGGCGCGCGGAACAGCGCGAGCGAGTCGTAGATCCACAGGCCGACGTTCATGATCTCGAGGCCCGGGCGCACGCCCTTGTAGATCGGGATCAGAAACGGCAGCGGGCGCACCAGGTGCGGCGCGACCCGCGTCTGCACGCGACGCTCGCTCACCGACTCGAACACCAGGCCGATCTCGCCGTGCTCGAGGTAGCGCAGGCCGCCGTGGATCAGCTTGCTCGACTTCGACGACGTGCCCGAAGCGAAGTCCCCCTTCTCGAACAGCGCGATGTTCAGACCTCGCAGAGCCGCGTCGCGCGCGATGCCGGCGCCGGTGATACCGCCGCCGATGACGACGAGGTCGTACACGCGACAACGATCCTATAGGGGTGGCACGACGCGTCAAGGCGTCGCGCGTGATACTCTGATCGCGTGCGGGGATCCTGCGCGCTGCTGGTGCTGGCGGGTGGCTGCAGCTCCATTCTCGGGGTGAAGGACATCACGCTGTCCGACGCGGGCTCGGGCTCGGGCGACAGCGCGAACGTGATGTGCATTCCCGGCACGCTGTTCTCGCCGTGCTTCACGACGCTCCCCACCAAGCCGGTCAGCGTCACCGGGACGATCGACACCGACACGAGCACGCTGTGCGCGGTGTCGACGCAGCTCGGTGGCGGGCCCGAGGTCTGCGTGATCGCGGGCTCGACGCTCGACGTGCCGACGAACATTCGTGCGGTCGGCTCGCGCCCGCTCGTGCTCGCCGCGGTGACCGATCTGACGGTCGACGCGATGATCGATGTCGCCGGCGGCTACACGACCCGCGCCGCCGGTGCGAACACCGGCGGCTGCAACGGTCCGGGCCCCGGCGGCGACAGCGCGACGAGCCCGGGCGGCGGCGGCGGCGGCGGGTTCGGCGCGGTCGGCGAGAAGGGTGGCGCGGGCAGCGTGGCGTTCATGAACGCGGGCCTGCCCGGTGCGCTCGGCTCGATGGCAGCCAAGCCGATGTTCGTGCGCGGCGGCTGCGATGGCGCGGCCGGCGGCTCGCCTGGAGCTGGCGTGACGGGCGGCGCGGGCGGCACCGCGGGTGGCGCGGTGTACCTGGTCGCGGGCCACTCGATCACGGTCGCGGCGTCGGCGACGATCGCCGCGGCGGGCGGCGGCGGCAAGGGCGGCCCCGGCGGCGGTGGTGGCGGCGGCGGTGGCGCCTCGGGCGGCCTCGTCGGGCTCGACGCACCGGGGGTGTTCGTCGACGGCGTGATCTACGCGAACGGCGGCGGCGGTGGAGGCGGCGGCGGCCAGACGTCGGCGTCGATCGGCGGCCAGGGCGAGGACGGCACGCTCGGCAACGCCGCGGGCGGAAGCGCTGGCGCCACGGGCGGCGGCACCGGTGGCCCCGGCGGCGTCGGCGCGATGCCCGCGAGTGCGGGCCAGGCGGCGACCTGCACGACCGCACCGTGCGGCGCTGGCGGCGGCGGCGGCGCGATCGGCGTCGTGTGGATGAACTACACCAACGCCGGCGTGACGGGCTCGATCGTGCCCGACGCGATCGGCCCGTGAGCTAGAAGCGGCCGGCGAGCACGAAGCTGGTCGCCGCGCCGGTCGACATCGCGGTCACGTGCACGGCGTGCTCGTCGCTCGGCGCGGTCAGCCACAGCGCGAGCCCGGCGCCGGCGACGACGACGCCTCCGACGAACAGCGCGGTCGACAGCGTGCCGTCGCTGCGCGCGTCGGCGACGTGCTGGTTGGCCTGGTCGACCTGCATCTGCGTCGGGCACGTCGTGCCGCCGCACACCGCCTTCGCGTCGCTCCACGCGCCGTTCGCGAGCACGCCGAAGATCGCGCCGCCGATCACGGCCGCGCCACCGACGCCGAGCGCGAGCTTGCCGTACATCGCGCGCGACGAGTGGTGCACGATCTCGGGCTGTTCCGGCGGCGGAGGCTGATGCGGCTGCGGCTCCTGCGTGACGGTGTCGTGGCCGTGGACGAGCGCGAGCGCGAGCGGCACGGTCGTCGTCTCGCCCTCCTTCGCGACGGTGACCTTCGTCGTCAGCTCGCGATAGCCGTCGGCGCGCGCGATGACGCTGTAGTCGCCCATGTCGACCTCGATCGGGAGGTTCGCGTCGATCGGCTTGCCGCCGGTCGGCGTGTCGAGCGTGACGACGAGGCTCGGCGGCGGCTTCGCGATCTGCACGACGATCTTCGGCACGCGCGGCTCGAGCTTGGACTGATACGCGGCGGCGAGCGCGCGGCGCTGCGCGTTGCTGTCCTTCGCGACGACCTCGCGATACGCCGCGAGCGCGCTGGCGAGCTTGCCGATCTTCTCGTCGCACTGCGCGATGTTGAACAGCGTGCCGAGCTGCGGATCGAGCTCCTGCGACTTGCGGAACTTGTCGCATGCCTCGGCGTACTTGCCCTGCTTGACGAGCGCGCGTCCCTGCTTGAACAGCTCGCCCGGCGATGGCGCTTGCGCTTGCGCGTGTGCCACCGCGGCGGTGAGCAGGAGGGCGAGCAGGGCGCGGCTAGATGCGACTGTCGTTGATGTCATCGGCAGGGTGGGGGGACGGCGAGGTGGTCGGGCGGTGGTGCCGGGGATGCGTGGGAGGCGGGTGCGGCGGTTTGGTGGTGGCGGAGCCGGAGCCGGTGGCGGGAGCCGGAGCCGGAGCCGGAACCGGAGCCGCAACCGGAGCCGCAACCGGTGACGGTGACGGTGACGGTGACGGTGACGGTGACGGTGACGGTGACGGTGACGGTGACGGTGACGGTGACGGTGACGGTGACGGTGACGGTGACGGTGACGGTGACGGTGACGGT
>JBLMXA010000926.1:0-3822 GCA_050257515.1 Acidobacteriota bacterium
TCGCGCGCGCGACGCCGAAGTCGAGGATCTTCACGAAGCCCTCGGAGCCGAGCATGACGTTCGCCGGCGAGACGTCGCAGTGCACGATGTGGAGCGGCTCGCCCTGCAGATCGGTCTTGCGGTGCGCGTAGTCGAGGCCGGCGGCGATCTCGGCGATCACGTACGCCGCCACCGGCATCGGCGCCGCCATGCCTCGCGCCTCCGCCTCGGCGAGCGCGCTCTTGAGGTCGCGGCCGTCGATCAGCTCCATCGCGAGGTAGAGCTCGCCGGAGGCCTTCCCGAAGTCGAACACCTGGACGATGTTGCGGTGGTTGAGCTCGACCGCGATCCGCGCCTCGTCGATGAAGCTGCGGATGAAGCGAGGGTCGCGCGCGACCGCCGGCTGGATGCGCTTGAGCGCCTGCACCTTCTCGAAGCCGGCGATGCCGATGGTCTTCACCTTGTAGACCTCGGCCATCCCTCCCTGCGCGATCTTCTCGAGCACGTGGTACTTGCCGAAACGCTCGCGCAGCGCTTCCACGGGTTTTCAGCGTAACATGCCGCCGTGGCCGACTACGCCGAGCTCGAGGCCATCCTCGGCTACCACTTCCGGGACCCGGCGCTGCTGGCGCAGGCGCTGCGGCACGCGAGCTGGTGCAACGAGCAGCCCGGCGAGCGCCCGCTCGACAGCCAGCGGCTCGAGTTCATCGGCGACGCGGTGCTCGGCCTCGCCGTAGGTCATCGCCTGATGGCGCGGTTCCCGACGGGCAGCGAGCGCGACCTCAGCGTCACGCGCCTGCAGATCGTGAGCGAGGCCGGCCTGTCGGAGGTCGCGCGCCAGCTCGGGTTCGGCCACTGGGTGCAGCTCGGCAAGGGCGAGGAGAAGAGCGGCGGCCGCGACAAGCCGCGCATCCTCGCCGACGCGTTCGAGGCGATCGTCGGCGCGGTGTACCTCGACAGCGGCTTCGATGCCGGCGAGGAGGTCGTCGGCAAGCTGCTCGGCGACCGCATCGAGACCGTCGAGCTCAAGAACTTCTTCGACTTCAAGACGCGCCTGCAGGAGCTCGCGCAGGCGCGGCTCAAGTCGACGCCGACCTACCAGGTGCTCCAGGAGCTCGGGCCCGATCACGGCAAGCAGTTCGTCGTCGCCGTCCACCTCGAGGGCGAGGAGTGGGGGCGCGCGATCGGCAAGTCGAAGAAGGAGGCCGAGCAGCTCGCCGCGGCGGAGGCGTGCTTCCGGATCGAGGGCGGCCAGCTCGGCCGGCCGAAGCGATAGCGAGAAGACTCGCCGCCAAGACGCCGAGCACGCCAAGACAGACGCCAAGACGATCTTTCTTCGAAGAAGGATCCTCTTGGCGTCTGTCTCGGCGTGCATGGCGTCTTGGCGGCTAATCCTCCTCGCGGCGCAGCCGGCTGCACGCCTACGGCTTCGGGAACGCGACCGCGAGCTGCTTCTCCATGTCGTCGATGGTCTTCTGGCTCGCCTCGTCGAGCGTCTTGCCGCCGCACACGTGCGACTCGAAGACGTCCTTGCCGTGCGCGCGGTAGAGCGTGAACTTCGGCGACATCGCCATGCACTTGATCCGCGCGACCGTGATCTTCCACTTCGCGGCGGCGAGCTCGGCATCGAGCGTCCTCATCTCGGCCTCCGCGATGCAGCCCTTGTTCGTCCTGCCCGGCTTGCCGTCGGCGGTGGTCTCGGCGAACCGCCACGCGCCGGTCTGGTAGAGCTTCGCGCTCTCGCGCCACTTCGGCTGCGAGCTGTCCTCGCGGACGATCTCGAACACCGGCGTGCCCTTCACCTCGCACGCGGGGACGAGCGGCTTGGGCGTCGGCACCGGTCGCGCGGGCCCGGCTTTGGGGCCCTGGGCGATCGCGGGCGTGCAGGCGAGCAGGACGAGCAGGAGCGCTTTCATGTCGGCCTCATTTCTTGCAGCAGGGCGGGGTGCGCGGCGCGGACGCATCGTCGAGGATCTTCGTGATCTCGTCGAGGCTGCGGCGGCTGGTTTCGTCGAGATACGGGATCTGGCACATGCGCTCGGTCCATACCAGCCTGCCGCGCACGTAGTAGTGGACGAGGTCGGCACCGATCGCCGCGCACGCGGTGTCGGCCCGCTTCACCTGCCAGGTCGCGCGCGCGAGGTCCGCGCGGATCGCGCGCATCTGCGCGTCGGCGAGGCAGCCGTGCGCGGAGCGCAGCGGCTTGCCGCTCCCGTCGCGAGAGTCGAAGGTCCAGGCGCCGGTCGCGTCCACCACCAGCTCCGACGTGCCGACGGTGGCCACATTCATCGTGACGTCGACTCGGTGATCGATCTCGAACAGCACGTCGCCCTTGGCGCGGCACAGATCGGGAGCGCGCAGCACGTGCGGCGAGGGCGGGGGCGGCGGCGTCGGGGCGGCCTGCGCGGCGGCGGTGGAGGCGAACACGAGCGAGGCGAGCAGCAGCTTGATCGTCATGCCGGCGTCAAACGCGGTCATCGCACCCGCGATCTGTCGCTTAACCGGCGGTTAACACGGGCGATATCGTCTGTAAGTTCTCGCGGGCGCGCGCGTTGGTTACGCTGGTCTCGTGCGCTGGTGGCTCGCGATCGTGGTGGTGGGCGGCTGCCGCTTCGACCACGGCATCGCGCCGCCCGCGCCCGACTCGCCCGCGATCGACGCACCTGCCACCGGCAGCGGCGATGCTCCCGGCGCGACCGCGTTCTGCTTCGGCAAGGATCTGAACCTCTGCCTGTCCGCGATGCCGAGCGGCGCGATCACGCTGCCCGGCGCGAACCCGCTCGACACCGACACCGACGCGAATTGCACCGAGGTCGTCGCGCAGACGAACGGGCCGGCGGTGTGCGTGATCGCCGGCGCGACGATCACGGTGAACGCCGACATGACGGCCACGGGCTCGCGGCCGCTCGCGCTGATCGCGACCGACACGGTGACGATGAACGCGACGATCGACGTGTCGAGCACGAGCGGCGGCCGCACCGGCGCGGGCGCGAGCGCGGCGCCGTGCGCGGTCACCGAAAACGGCACGCCCGACGCGCACGGCGGCGGCGGCGGCGCCGGCGGCAGCTTCGGCGCGAGTGGCGGCGCTGGCGGCAAGGGCGACAATAACGACCAGAATGGCGGCACCGGCGGGGTCGGCGGCAGCGCACCCCTGCCGATCGCGCCGCCTCCGCTGCGAGCCGGCTGCGCCGGCGGCAACGGCGGCAACGGCGACGGCACGCACCCCGGTGGCGCGGGCGGCGCGAGCGGCGGTGCGATCGCGATCATCGCCGGCACGAGGATCCAGATCGGCGCGAGCGTGTACGCGTCGGGCGCGGGTGGCGGCGCCGGCACCGGGAACAACAGCACGCTCGACGTGCAGTGCGGCGGTGGTGGCGGCGGCGGCTCCGGCGGCATGATCGCGCTCGACGCGCCGACGATCCAGGTCGGCGGGGTGCTGGCGGCGAACGGCGGCGGCGGCGGCGGCGGTGGCGGCGACAACGGCACCGGCACGGGCGGCAGCGACGGCTCGACCGTCCTCTACTCGTCGATCGCGAACGGCGGCGGCGGCGGCGGCATGGGGCCGGATCAGACCGGCGGCGGCGGCGGCAACGGCGCGGCCGGCGCGGTCGCGGCGAACGCTGGAGGCTCGGTCAAGGCCGGCGGCGGCGGCGGCGGCGGCGGGCTCGGCGTCATCTGGGTGCACGGCACGCTGTCGGCCGCGAACCTGTCACCATCGCCGACCGCTCACTAGCGGCGCGTGCGGACGAGCGCGAGCACGTCGTCGCGGCTGGGGGCCGCGGTCCATGGACCGAGCTCGCGCAGCGACAGCGACGCCGCGGCCGACGCGAGCTCGATGCAGCG
>JBLMXA010000927.1:0-14095 GCA_050257515.1 Acidobacteriota bacterium
GGTCGCGATGCGCGTCGCGCTGACCTATAACCTGATGACCTCGGCGAGCGAAGCGCACGCCGAGTTCGATCGCGCCGAGTCGATCGCACGGCTCGCCGGCGAGCTCGCCGCGCTCGGCCACGACGTCACGCCGATCGACGTCACCGGCTCGATCTCCACGCTGGTGTCGCGGCTGACACGCGCCGCGCCCGAGCTCGTGTTCAACCTCGCCGAGGGCGAGCGCGGCGCGTTCCGCGAGGCGTTCTATCCCGCGCTGTGCGAGCAGCTCGGGCTCGCGCACACCGGCAGCTCGGCGAGCACGCTCGCGCTGTGCCTCGACAAGGCGCTCGCGAAGCGCGTGGTCGCGGCGGCGGGCGTGCGCGTCCCGGGCGAAGGTCCGCCGTGGATCGTCAAGCCGAACTTCGAGGGCTCGAGCAAGGGCATCACGCAGGCGAGCGTCGTCACCGATCGCGCGCAGCTCGCGCGCGCGCTCGCGAGCTGCCGCTACGCGCCGCTCGTCGAGGCGTACGTGCCCGGCATCGACGTCGCCGCGGCGTGGATCGAAGGGCTCGGCGTCGTCACGCCGATCGCGTACGCCTACGAGCCGACCGGCGCGCACGCGATCTACTGCCGCGACCTCAAGCGCGCGCCCGACCGCGTGCGGCCGTACGCGCTCGACTCGCCGGCGGTGATCGCGGCCGCGGAGCGCGCGTTCGACGCGCTCGGCGTCGAGGGCTACGGCCGCGCCGACTTCCGCGTCACCGCGGACGGCGAGGTCTACTTCCTCGAGATGAACCCGCTGCCCGACCTCCACGACGACGATCTCTACCTCGCGTCGGGGCTGTCGCGCCGCGAGCTGCTCGCGATCCTGCTGCGACCGCGGGAGCCGATCGCGTCGCCCCGCGCGCGCGCTAGTTGAACGAGCAGCCCGCGAGCTGACCCGCGGTGCCGGCGCCGCCGGCGTGGACGATCGAGTAGCCGCCGGCGCCGCCCGTGCCGGCGGCACCGCCGGTGATCGTGTTGTTGTCGCTCGCGTTGCAGTAGGTGAGCGTCGTGCCGACGCCGCTCGTGTAGATGCCGATGCTCGAGCCGCCGCACGCGCCGCCGCCGCCCGAGCCGTCGCCGCCGGCGCCGCCGTTGCCGCCGCGCCCGCCGATTCCGGGGCAGAACTGCGGCGACGTCAGGATGCCGCCGCCACCGCCGAGGCCACCGGCGCCGCCGCTGCCCGCCGCACCGCCGGTGCCACCGCCGCCGCCCTGACCGCGCTGGATGATGTTGCCCGTGATCACCGGTGCGGTGCCGCCGGCGACGAAGATCGCGAACACGCCGCCGCCTGCGGTCGACGCGCCGCCGCCCGCGCCACCGCAGCCGCCCGCCGCACCGCCGCCGCCGCCGCCGCCGAGCTGATCCTTGTTCTCCGGGCACGACAGGCAGCGCGCGCCTCCGCCCGCGCCACCTCCGCCGCCACCTCCGCCGTTGCCGCCGGCGACGCCGGCAGCTCCGCTCGTGCCGACCCAGTGACCGCTGACCACGGACCCACCGGTCGCGGTGCAGCCGAGCACGCCGGGACCGTGCTGGCCGTTGCCGCCCGGCGTGCCGTCGTAGCCGTAGTCGTGCCAGCTCCCGGTGCCGATGTAGCAGGCGGTGCCGTTCATCTCGAGCGTCATGTCCCAGCCACCCTCGCCGCCCACGCCGGCGGCGCCGCCGAGCGAGCCGGTACCGGAGCCGCCGTTGACGCCGGAGATCCCGCTGAACTGCGTGTACGTCGTGTCGGGCGCGCACTGGTTGCCGCCGCCGTTGCCGCCGCCGACCGCGTTGCTCCCGCACGTGCGCGCGCCGCCGTTCGTGTACGAGCGATTGCTCGCGGACGTGCACGGCGTCGTGTCGGCGTACGCGGTGTCGTACGCGACCGGGTTCGAGCTGCGACCGACGCCGTCGACACCGCTGGCGCCGCTCGCGCCCGCGCCGCCGGCCGATCCGGGCCCCGCGCGCCCCGCGAGCACGGTGTTGTTCTTGATCGCGAGCAGCGCGTTCGATCCCGAGACGTAGATCGCGTACGAGTTGCCGCTCGCCTTGCCGTTCAACGGCCCCTCGACGACGAAACCCTCGAAGGTCGTCGCACTGGTGATGGCCTGCGCGAGCACGGCATAGTCGTGGTTCGTCGCGGCGAACGTGGCAGAGCCGGTGATGTACGTCGTCGTGTTCGCGACGTCGCGCTGCCACGTGTCGGGGCTGTAACCGCCGAGCACGCTGCGGCCGTTCGCGAGCGTCACGGCTTCGGCGTAGATGCCGTTGGCGACCAGCACGCGAGGCCGGTTGAGCGCGACCGCGCGCGCGATCCCCTGCGTGATCGTCTTGCACGGGTGATAGCCGGATTGCGTTCCGACCGGTCCCTGGCCGCACGAGGCGTCGTCGACGGCGCCCGTGCCGTTGGCCGCCACGTACACGGCTCCGAGGTCGAGCACGAACTCGCAGCCGTTGCCGACCTGGCTGTCGAGATCGTACGCGTTCGCGTTGCACACCATCTTGCACTTCGGCCCGGTGGTCAGATCGCACGCGCCCGACGCGTTCGGCAGCGCGTACAGCACCGTGCAGTCGTTGGAGCAGCTGCCGCACGCGAACGCCTGATCGTAGATGCCGGTCGTCTGATTCTTCCAGCCCTCGTCGATCTGGCCGTTGCAGTTGTCGTCCAGGCCGTTGCAGATCTCGGTCGTGGGCGAGCCGGGCATGACCGAGCACGTCGTGCCCGTCTGCGCCGCGTTGCACACGAGGTTGCCCGTGCGCGTGCAGACGCCGACGCCGACGGTGCACGAGCTGCCGAGCGTCGGGAAGTCCTCGTCGATCGAGCTGTCGCAGTCGTCGTCGATCCCGTTGCACTTCTCCGCGATCGGCGCGCCCGCGGTCACCGAGCACTGGGTGGCGCTGCCGTCCGAGGTGCAGCGAGTCACGCCGAAGCGCTTGCAGGCACCGATGCCGGCCGAGCACACGTCGCCGAGGCCGGCGAAGCCCTCGTCGATCATGCCGTCGCAGTCGTCGTCCTGGTAGTTGCACGTCTCGACCATCGGCATCTTGCCCTCGCAGCTCACGCCGGCCACGCCGTTGCAGCGCGTGATGCCCGGGCAGCTGCCGACGCCGGCGATCGTGTTCGCGCACGGGCTGCCTCCGACGCCTTCGTCGATGAGGCCGTCGCAGTCGTTATCGGCGCCGTCGCAGGTCTCCGCCACCGCCATCGCCGCGCTGCAGTTCACCCAGCCACCCTTGTCGGCGTCGCAGGTCTCGAGGCCGCGGCAGGTGCCGGACGCGTCGGTGGTCGTGCACGTCCTCACCTGGTTCTGCTCCGCGACGGTGCACGTGCAGGTGCCGGTCAGCGGGATGCAGTAGCTGCCGTCGTGCTGACCGCTGGGATCGGTGCCGCACGAGTATCCGGTCGGGCATGTCGCGTGGAACGGGCACTCCGCGAGGCACGACGACGTGCCGTCGAGGTTGACGCACACGCCGCCGGCGCACTGCGCGTCCTCGGTGCACGGCGTGCAGTAGTCGAAGCGTTGCGGCATGCAGATCGATTGCAGGTCGCCGCCGTTGTCGCGGACGAGGCAGCTCCAGCCCTCCGGGCAGCTGTCCGTGCACGGCGCGGTGCACACACCACCGGTGAGCGTCGCGGCGCACAGTCCGCCCGGGCAGTCGGCGGCGGTCACGCACGGCGAGCCGAAGTTCGCGCCTCCGAACGAGTCCGCGACCGAGGCATCGACCGCCTTGTGGTCCGACCCGCAGCCCGCGGCGAGCGCGAGCACGAGCACGAGCGGGTGGAGGAGTCTGGTCGTCATCGTCACATCGAGGTGCAGTCGGAGAGCACGCCGTTCGCGCCGTTTCCACCGGAGACGCCGCCGGAGAAGCCGCCGCTGCCCCCGAATCCGGCCGCGCCGCCGGTGACCGTGTTGATCGTGCAGTAGGTCGGCGTGCCTACGCCGCTGGTGAAGATGCCGTAGCTCGATCCGCCGCAGCCGCCGCCACCGCCCGAGCCGCTACCGCCGGCACCGCCGTCGCCGCCGCGGCCGGCCTTGGCCGCGCACAGCTCGACCTGGGCACCGCCGACGCCGCCGAGGCCGCCCAGGCCGCCCGCGCCGCCGATGCCGCCGGCTCCCGCGGAGCCGCCCGCGCCGCGCTCGATCGTGTTGTTGCGGATCGTCGGCGCGGTGCCGCCGACGACGAAGATCCCGAACGCGCCGCCGCCCGAGGCGCCGGCCGCGCCGCCGGTGCCGCCGCAGCCGCCGGCTCCGCCGCCGCCGCCGTGAGCGCCGAGGCGATCCTTGTTGCATCCACCCTTGCCGCTGCAGCGACCACCACCGCCCGCCGCACCGCCGCCGCCGCCGCCGTCGAACCCCGACTTGCCCATCGCGGCGGCGCCGCTGACCCAGTGGCCGCCGCTCACCGTCCCGCCCGCGTTCGAGCAACCGGCGACACCGCCGCCGTTCCCGCCGGCCCCACCGCCCGCGCCGTCGTTGCCGGTCATCGGCGGCCCCGGCAGGAAGCAGGTCTCGTTGAGGCCCTGGACCTGGAGCGTGCCGTCGTAGCCGCCTTGCGACGTCCCGCCCGCCGCCCCGCCCGTGACGCCAGCTCCGGGCTGGCCGGCGAACCCGTTGATCGCGCTGTACTGCGAGTAGTCGCTCGCCGGCGGGCAGCGGTTGCCGCCACCGTTGCCGCCGCTGACGTCATCGCCGCCGCACGAGGCCACCGCGCCGTTGCTGTACTGGCGCGTGACGGTGCACGGGCTCGTCGCCTCCGTGTAGCCGTCGTACGAGCCGTTCACCGAGCCAGTGCCGTTCGGGCCGGTCGCGCCGTTGTTGCCCGGCGCGCCGTCCATGCCTGGACCGCCACGGCCGGCGAAGATCTGGTTGTTCTGGATGACGAGCGTGCTGTCGGCGCCCGAGACATAGATCGCGTACGAGTTGCCGCTCGGCTTGATGTCGAACGATCCGCGCACGTTGAAGCCTTCGAACATCGCGTTCGTCACGCCGATCGCGATCACGGTGAGATCGTGATTGCCCGTCGACGACACGCCCTGGATCACGGTGCCCGTCGTGATGAGGTGACGCTGCCACGTGCCCGGGTAGTAGCCGCCGTGCAGGTTCTTGCCGGTAGCGAGCGTGACCGCCTCGTTGTACGTGCCGTCCGCCACGTCGATGTTGGCGCGCCCGAGGCCAGCCGCCCGCGTCATGCCGTAGCCGATCGTCTTGCACGGGTGATAGCCCGGCTGCGTGCCGCTCGGGCCCAGGCCGCACGTCGCGTCGTCGGCCGCGGCGGTGTCGGACGTCGAGACGTAGACCACGGTGTTGTCGAGCGTGAACTCGCAGCCGTCGACCGCGTTGTTGTCGAGGTCGTAGGTGCCGGCGACGTTGCACACCATCACGCACTTCGCGGTCCCGCCCGAGGTGCTGCACGTACCCGTCGAGTTCGCGCCGGTATAGATCGTGGTGCAGTCGTTGCCGCACGCGCCGCAGTTGGCGGTCGTGTCGTAGAGGCCGGTCAACACGTTGCGGTAGCCGTTGTCGACGATGTTGTCGCAGTCGTCGTCGAGGTAGTTGCACGTCTCGGGCGAGGCGTTCGTGCCCGGCGTGGCCGAGCACATCGTCGTCATGCCGCCCGGCGCGCACTGCGTGGTGCCGTAGCGCGTGCACACGCCGTAGCCGGCCGAGCACAGCCCGCCGATCCCGGGGAAGCCGTTGTCGACGACGCCGTCGCAGTCGTCGTCGATGCCGTTGCACAGCTCGGTGGTCGGCGAGCCCGCCGTCACCGAGCACTGGGTCGTGCTGCCGTCGGCGCTGCACCCGATGCTGCCGAAGCGCTGGCACGCGCCGACGCCGGGCGTGCACACGGTGCCGAGGCCCGTGAAGCCCTCGTCGATCGAGCCGTCGCAGTCGTCATCGGCGTAGTTGCACTTCTCGGCCATCGGGATCTGGCCCTCGCACGTGAAGCCGATCGAGCCACCGCACGTGCGCGTGCCGGCACACGTGCCGAACGAGTTGGAGTTCGTGCACGCCTGTCCGCCGCCGACGTCCTCGTCGATCAGGAAGTCGCAGTCGTCGTCCTTGCCGTCGCACGTCTCGCTCACCGCCGCCGGCGCCGTGCACGCCGACCATCCGGTCGCCGGATCGCACGTCTGCGTGCCGAAGCACGTCCCGATCGGATTCGTGTTCGTGCACGCGCGCGTGCCGCCGGCCATCGCCGCGGTGCAGGTGCAGCTGCCGTCGGTCGGCTGGCAGTACGAGCCGGCGTGCGTGCCGCTCGCGTCGGCGACGCACGTGTAGCCGGTCGGGCAATCGGTCGCGGTCGTGCAGCTCGTCGCGCACCGCCCGCTGCCGTCGATCTGCAAGCACGCCGCGCCGCCGCCGCACTCGGTGTCGGCGGCACACGCGAGGCACAGCTGCGGCGCGTTGGGGATGCACAGCTCGACGGGGTTGTCGCCGACGTGCACGGCGCGACACGTCCAGTCGGCCGGGCAGTCGTTGTTGCACGTGCGCGTGCACACGCCGCCGACGCCGCCCACCGGCTGCACGCAGTAGCCGTCGATGCACTCGGCGTTGCTCGAGCACGGCGCCCCGAACATCCCGGTCGGGGGCGGCGCGTCGTCGTGCACCGCCGCCGCGTCGGTCGTCTCGTGCGAGCCCGAGCACGCGCAGGCGAGCGCGGCGAGCGCGACGACCAGGCCGATGAGCGGCCGTGTTGTCACGGGCAGGTCGCGCTCGTGAGCTTGAGGTTGTAGAAGTTCGCAGCGCCCGGATCCGAGACTCCCTGATCGATGTACGTGCCGGCGAGCAGGCTCACCGTCACGCCGGTCGGGAGCCGCGGCAGCGCGGTGCTGCGTTGCGACGTCCAGGCGGCGCCGTCGGGGCTCGTCTCGAGCTCCATCGTGCCGCCCGCATCGTGGCGGATCCGCCAGTAGCGATGCGCCATCGGATCGTAGTCGATCGCGGTCGAGCTCGTGACGCCGCCGCTCGTGTGCACGATCATGTGCAGGCGACCGGCATATGCCGACATCGCGTAGCCGGTGGTCGCGTCGATGTCGACCGAGAACAACGTCTCGACGCCGACGACCTGGCTCGCCGGCGCGACGTCGACCATCGTGTTGCCGGTGACCATGTCGTAGCGGCCGCGGCTCTCGATGCCGTTGTAGACGCGGCCGACGCCCGGCGCGAGCTGGATGCTCATGCTGCCGTTGCCCTCGCCGACGACGACCGGCTCGTTCGCGGGCAACCAGAGATCCCACATCGCGGTGTCGATGCGATCGTTCACGAACCCGTCGTAGAGACACGCCGGGAGCTCGAGGCTGCGGCACACGCCGGTGTCGCACGCTCCGTCGACGTGGACGTGCTGCAGCGTCGCGTAGCTGCACGGCGTGCCGTCGGTCTGACTTGCACACTGCGTGAGCTGCTCGGGCACCGCGCAGCCGCCGAAGCCGTCGCAGACCTCGCCCTCGGGGCAGTCGACGTTCGGACAGTGGTTGAACGCCGGACTGATGCAGGCCGACAGCAAGCACGCGGCGAGCGTGAACCCTCTGCTCACGATCTCATAGTATCGAAAACCGCGAATCGAGCGATGTACGAGGGTGTGGGCGAGACTCTGACCGCGTGATCAGGCCGCCACGAAGTACCTGGCCGGCTCGATCGCGGGCTCGTCGAGCAGCGGGCGATTCGCGCGCGCGGCGTCGACGATGACCGGCGGCACGCCGAGCTGAGCCTTCTCGAGCAGCTCGATCGTGCGCGCGGCGCCGATCGCGTCGACGAGCACGCTCGGCGGCGCCCAGTTGAAGCCGAAGCCCATGATGCGATCGACGTCGCGCGCGTGCTCGACGACCTCGCCGACGCGGCCGAGCGCGTAGCTGACGTAGCCGAGCAGCACCTTGCGCAGCAGCTCGGCGTCCTTGCCCTCGGCGCGGACGAGCTCGTCGATCGCGTCGGGGTGACGGCCCGAGCGGATCGCCGCCTTCATGCGCTCGACGAATGCGGGCACCGCCGGCCGGACCTCGGCGAGCGGCTTGTACGTGCCCGACTTCGGATCGAGCACGAAGTGCACGGCGCTGTCGCCCTTGCCCTCGACCCGGAAGAAGCCGCCCTTGTCGCGCGTCTTGCGCCCGAGGTGGCCCTGCGCGATGCCCTTCAGCATGTAGCCGGGCATGATGAAGCTCGCGTGCGCCTCGTCGCGGGTCGACTGCCACAGGTTATCGACGATCGCCTTGTGGACGTCCCAGCCGACGAGATCGACCGTCGCGAGCGGCGCGAGCGCGCGGCCCGTGTGCGAGCCGAGCAGCTGGTCCATGTACGCGACGCCGTGCTCCTCGGCGAGCTGCGCGACCTCGTTGAGCACCTTGAAGCCGATGCGGTTGCCGGCGAACGCCGGCGTGTCGGCGCACTCGATCACGACGCGACCGAACGTCTGCTCGAGCAGCTCGCGCATGAACGCGACGACCGCGCGATCGGTGCCCGCGTGCGGGATGATCTCGGTGCCGACGATCACGGTCGGCGGGTTGAACAGGTGGACGCCGAGGAAGTGCTTGCGGAAGTCCTCGCTGCACTCGGCGCACATCGCCGCGATCGACAGGCCCGACGACACGGTCGCGACGATCGTGCCCGGCTTGCGCACGCGATCGATCAGCGCGAACACTTGACGCTTCGTGTCGAGGTCCTCCGCGACGGCCTCGAACACGAGGTCCGCATCGGCGACGACGCTCGCGAGGTCCGCCTCGTACGTGCCGCACCGGACGTGCTGCGAGGGCAGCTTGCCCTTCGTCAGCTGCTCCGCGCGCGCCTTCCCGGCCTCGGCCTTCTCGAGCGAACGCGCGAGGAAGGTGGTCGGGATGCCGGCGCAGGCGAACACCGCGCCCGAGCCCGATCCCATGGCGCCGTTCGCGCCCAGTACGACGATCTTGCGGATGGACCTCATGGCGTCCAGCGTGGAGCAATTCGTATTCCCTCGGAAGGGTGCGAAAGCACAAAAATGACGCTCAGCGTCATCGTGCCGCAGGCGCGCAGCGAGCGTGTTACAGACGCTGGGCCGTGGACGCTCTCGCAACCCTCGGATCGGACGTCGTGAGGTGCATTCGATGCGCGCGGCTCGTCCGCTGCCGCGAGCAGGCGGCGCGAGAGCCGCCGAAGCGGTTCGCAACAGCGAGCTACTGGGCGCGGCCGATCACCGGGTTTGGCGATCGCCGCGCGAGCGTGCTCGTCGTCGGGCTCGCGCCGGCCGCCCACGGCGGCAATCGCACCGGCCGCGTGTTCACCGGCGATCGCTCGGGCGACTGGCTCTACGCCGCGCTCCACCGCGGCGGCTGGGCCAACCAGCCGACGTCGACCGCGCGCGAGGACGGGCTCGCGCTGACCGGCGCGTACGTCACGTGCGTCGTGCGCTGCGCGCCGCCCGACAACAAGCCGACGCCGCGCGAGCGCGATCGCTGCCTGCCGTACCTCGTGAGCGAGCTGCGCGCCCTCACGAACGTGCGCGCGATCGTCGCGCTCGGCGGCTTCGCGTGGGACGGCGTGCTGCGCGCGCTGCGCGCGCTGGGCCACGAGCTGCCGAGGCCGCGCCCGAGGTTCGGTCACGGCGCGAGCGCGCGGATCGGCCCGTACGCGCTGCTCGGCTCGTATCACGTCAGCCAGCAGAACACGTTCACCGGCCGGCTGACCGAGCCGATGCTCGACGCGGTGTTTGCCTCGGCTTCCCGCGCAGCTCGCGGCGGATGACGAGCCGCAGGCCCGACCACACCTCGTCGATCGCGCACACCTTGTGGTCGACGAGCCCGGTCGGCAGCGCGACGTCGCGGATCGCCTGCTCGGTCATGTCGGTCGCGACGCCCGACGACTTCTTCGGCCAGGCGATCCTCGGCCCGCCGTCCTCGGCCATCCGCGCGCGCGTCGGCGATCGTGCGGTCGAGGCGGCCGCGCGCGGACACGAACGCGACGATCACGTGGTACGGCGGCTTGCCGCGGGCGCGGATCGGGGCGTCGTCGAGTCACCCGCCATCGCCGGCGAGCGTGCTACGGATCGCCGTGGCCCGTCAGCTCGATCTGTTCGCGATCGGCGGCACGCCGGCGATCGACACGGAGCTCCGCAGCGTTCGCCTGCATCCCGCTCGCCTACGGCGCGTGGATCGATCACGCGCCGGGCTGGGTCAGCCACCACGACGCGCTGTTCCATCAGCTCGAGCGCGCGCTGCCGTGGCGCACCGAGACGATGCACATGTACGACCGCGAGGTCGTCGTGCCGCGGCTGCTCGCGAAGATCGAGCCGCGGCCGCCGATCGTCGAGAGCATGCGCGTCGCGCTGTCCGAGCACTACGGCCAGGAATTCGTCTACACGACCGCCGCGCTCTACCGCGACGGCAGCGACTCGGTCGCGTTCCACGGCGACACCACGGCGCGCGACATGCGCGAAGCGCTGGTCGCGACCGTGTCGCTCGGCGAGCCGCGGCGGTTCCTGATGAAGCCGACCGAGGGCGGAGCCTCGACCGCGCTGCCGCTCGGCCGCGGCGATCTGGTCGTCATGGGCGGCACGTTCCAGCGCACCTGGCGCCACGGCATCCCGAAGGTCGCGAGCGCGGGCCCGCGGATGGCGCTGATGTTCCGGCCGGCGTGGGCGAAGGACTACAAGACGACGATGTCGCGGTGATCGTTCGGGAAACCAGATTGTCCCCACGGGCGCGCCGCTCCCGCAATAACATCGAGGCGATAGGGCCACTCCCGTGTCTGCCGCGACCCGCTACCGCCAGCTCCCCTCGTCCGGTCGATCGATCGGGTTCGAGCTGCAGATGCCCGGCGAGGTCGACGTCCAGCCCGTGGACGGCGACATCGTCGTGCGCTGCCGGGAGCGGCGCGACGATGGCAAGACCGTCGGCGAGCTCGAGGTCGCCGTGTTCCGCGCCGCGCTCGTCATCGATCGCGACGGCATCCTCGAGGACAAGGTCAGCACGGTCGCCGACGGCGTCGCCGATCAGGGCGCGCGGGTGCTGCCGGCGATCCCGGTCGAGCTGCCGGGCGGCGCGACCGGCTATCGCGCCGACGTCGAGCTGACGCGACGGCCGCTGCCGTACGTCTACGTGTTCGCGATCGCGCCGCATGACGGCGTCGACAGCGGCCTGCTCGTCACGATCCGGTCGGCGACACCCGAGTGGGCGGCGGCCGATGCGATCCTGAAGTCGCTGCGCATCCTCGGCCGCCGCGGCGCCACCGCGAACGACGCGCACGACGCGCCGGCGATGCCGCTGCCGCCGCTGCTCGGGAAGCGCGGCTAAGGCCAGCGCCGGGGCTCGCTCCGGGACGCGTGACAGGATCGCGCTACGGCGTGATCCCGACCGCGGTCCACCACGCGTGCTTCTCGCTGCCGAGCACCGAGCGGATCTTGAGAAACGCGGTGCCGTCCGACGGTACGCGCGTCGCCGTGATCGTCGCGTGGACCTTGTTGCCGTTCTGGCCGGTCGTGCGATCGAACGCGACCTGCAGCGCCGGGCCGCCGCCGTCGAGCGTCTGGTCGATCTCGTCGATCGTCCAGTCGCCGGAGGTCGGGCCGTCGGACACGAAGTCGACGTCGATCGTGCGAGGCTGCCCCTGCTGCACGAGCACGCCCGGCATGTGCAGCGCGTTCGTGCCGGTGCCGTAGTTGACGGTGTCCTGCGCGTTCGGGATCGCGACGAAGTACGAGCCCTGGCCGGGCGGAATCGGCAGGCACGGCTCGTGGCCCGGCTTCGCCGAGCTGTTCGACCACGACCGCGCGATCGTGTAGCCGACGTCGCCCGGCACGTACCAGGTCGTCGACACGAGCTCGCACATGTCGGCGAGCTCGTTGCCGACCACCAGCGCGAACGGGGTCGCGGGGCGGTTCGGAAACGCGTACGCCGAGCGCTGGTTGACGAGCGGATCGGTCGCCGCCTCGACGAGCTCGTGCCCGATCGTCGCGGTCGTCTGGTCGAACGGCGTCGCGAGGAACGGCGGCGGCGGGCAGTCGTAGGCGATCGCGTAGATCACGGCCGCGGTGCTCGGCAGCGTGAAGTGATAGTGGTAGCCGACCTCGCCCGTGCAGCTCGGCTGGCCGTCGGGGCCGGTCGCCGACGTCGTCGCCGCCGTCGTGTGGAACAGGAACACGGTCTTCTGCAGCGACGTCGCGTCGGTGGGCCCGTACTCGGGGTGCGAGCCGTCGAGGCCGGTCGTCAGGATCGCGCGCAGATCGGCGTCGGCGAGCGTCGTCGGCGTGGCCGCCGACAGCGTCACCGGCGTCGCGACCGTCAGCGCGCCGACGCCGTACTCGTTCACCATCGCCGACCACTCGCTGCTCGCCGCGAGCTTCGTCACGAGGTCGGTGATCGTCGTCGCCTCGGCGTCGTCCTGGTAGTAGATCGGCACGACCTTCACGCTCGTCATCACCGGGCCGTTGCCCTTCGTGATCTCGGGGCGCTGGATCGCGAACGCCGGGTACGTCGTGCTCGGCGCGCCGAAATCGACCGCGTCGATCGCGATGTCGGGCGGCGGTGCATCGATCGTCGTGCCGCCGTGTCCGCCGCCACAAGCCGCGAACAGACACACCGACAGCCACCACCTCATCGCGTCGATCTTACCAGAGTCGCCGGGGCGCCCGCGCGGGATCGATCACGTCCGGATCGGTACGGTTTCAGGTCACCACATCAGGCTGCCGCCGGTCCACGTCGTCATCGGCGTGACGACGTGGTCGAGCCGATCGGAGCTGTGGTGCACGGCGCAGAACCAGTTCTCGCCGTCGCTGTCCTCGCGGACCTGCGCGCACGCGTTGCAGATCGGCGACTCCTGCATCGCGCGCGGCATGCCGACGACGAGCGTCGGGCACGGCGCCGCCTGCAGCACGCGGCTCGGCAGCGTCTTGAGCGTCTGTCGCGGGTTGTGCAGGCCGAACTGGCCGATCACGATCAGATCGGCGAGCACGTCCTGGGCGAGCGAAGCGATCTGCTCGTCCGCCTTGCCGGTGCGCACGTGCAGGCGCGCGCGCCAGTTCGTCGCGTGCTGGTTGAACGCCTGCAGCGACGGCCACACGAGCGCGGACAGGCGCTGGCGCAGCTCCTCGAGCGAGCGCTTGCGATGCGCGCGCTCCCGCACGAACAGGAAGTGCAGCTCCGGCTGCGGGTGGCGCGCCGCCTGATCGAGCGCGTGCTCGAGCACGATCTCGGCGTACTCGGTCAGATCGAGGCCGCCGACGATCCGGTAACGTCGCGTACGAGCTTGCGGCTGGGCAGGACGGTTCATGGTCGTCGGGCAGTGCATCCTGCATGCCGCGGCGCGGGCCGCGCGCGTGCGCACGCGGTGCGATCTTGTTGAGCACGGGCGCGCGCGTGTGCCAGATTCCTGGCGTGGGGCGCAACACGCGCGAGCAAGCAGCCGAGCTGACCGCGGTCACCGCGCTCGTCGCGCCAGGCGACGGGCAGCGATTCGTCGGGTCGTGCACGCTCGTCACGAACGGCGCGACGACGATCGGCTTCGCGAGCGCGGACCTGTTGCGCGCGGCCCCCGACAAGCTCGCGATCGCGCTGACGCTCGACGGCAAGCGCACGCTCGAGGTCGCGCGGTGGATCCAGGGCCGCGCCGCGGGCATCGGCATCATCGAGCTCGCGCAGCCGTTCCCGGCCGGCGAGCGCAGCGATGTCGTGCCGCTCAACATCGGCGCGGTATGCGCGACCGTCGACACGCGCGGTGCACCGTCGGCGCTGGTCGGCGTCGTGTCGAGCGGCGGCAAGCTGTCGCGGCGGGTCGTGCCGGTGCACGTCGATGCGGTCGATGGCGGCGGCATGAGCGACGACGTGCTGTCGCGCCTCGCGAGCCCGATCGACGCGGGCGACGTCGATGCGCCCGCCGAGGGCTACGCGCTGTTCAGCTGGCTGCCGCCGGATCCGGTGCTCGGGCGCGGCAGCGAGGTCGTCGCGGTCGCGCTCGCGATCGCCTACGGCACGCGCACGTTCAAGCCGCGCGAGCTGCCGGCGATCGCCGAGCTCGTCGGACTCGAGGATCTCGGCCGCGCGCTGCCGTACGACCCGCAACCCAAGCCCGAGGCGAGCAACGAGCTGGGCCAGGTCGCGGGCGAGATCAAGGACATCGCGAGCGGTCCGCTC
>JBLMXA010000928.1:0-18971 GCA_050257515.1 Acidobacteriota bacterium
ACGCGCGTGGATGTGCGCCCAGCAGCCGATCGCCTGCGAGAGCTGTCCGCGCACGTGCTTGATCTTCGCGAACAGGCTCATCGCGGTGAGATCGTCCGGAGCGGAGTCGAGCACGTGCAGGGTCTCGAGCTCCGCCTCGGGCAACCATCCGATCTCGACGAGGACCTTCGCGCGCTCCAGTCGCTCGTCGATCACGAAGTCAGCTTACCTCGCGAGTCCGACACCGCCTACTTGATGTCGAGATCGTGATCGAGCGAGCTGATGTCGTCGTCGACATCCTTCTTGTAGCTGTCCCACTTGTCGGCGGCCGTCTCGCTCGCCATGTCGAGCTTGCGCTGCAGATCGTCGCGCTTTGCCTTGGCCTTCGCCGCCTCCTCGCGCTCCTTCGCGTTGGCGCTCTGCGACAGCTCCTTGATGCGCAGATCGATCCGCGCCAGCTTGTCTTGGACCGTCGCCGTGTACTGCGCGCGCGCCTGTGCGAGGTCGCCACGCGCGCTCTGGAGCTCCCGCTGCTGCTGGTTGACGTCGCGGCGCGCCTGAGCTTCCTTGTTCGTGGCGTTCGTGACGTCCTTCTGCTGCTCCTTGACGTTGGTGCGCGCGTTCTCGACGCGATCGGACGCCTTGTCGGTGTCCTTGTTGTTTTTGCAACCGGCGCCCAAGCCGAGAGCCAGCACGGTTAGAACAGTCCAGGTTTTGCGCATCGGAAGATCCTCCTCTGCCGGGAGGGCTGCAATCACGGTGCCGGTGCGACATCTTCGCGCATGCGCACGAGCCGAAATCCCTCGGCGGCGCGCATCACGGTGTCGGTCCACCAGGCGTCGTCCTGGAAGAAGCGGATCTGGATCGCGACGATCTCGCCGGCGACGAGCCGGCGTCCGACCTCGTCGAGCGCGTCGGTCGTCGCGTCCGAGTAGCGATCGATCGCGCCCTTGATCCGGATCTCGATCTGCTGCGCGTGCTCGGCGAGCGATCGCAGGTGCGCCGCGACCTCGTCGGCGTCGAGCCGCTTGCGCACGAGCTTGACCGGCTTACCGTCGGGCGGCATCGCTGCCAACGTAACGCACCGCTCGCGCGTTTGCGCAGCGACTGCCGCCGGGTTTGCGCGCGCCGCGACGCGCGGACCCTGCATGTCGGCGATTTACGCGGGAACGGAAGCTGCAGTCGCGTCGAGGAAAACCCAGCGAGGTGCCGGCAGGCAGGTTCCCATGGTGTACCCGCGGTTCGCGATCTGCATCGTCTGCGCGGTCTGCGCGGCGCTCGCGGGCTGTCTCGATCGCGAAGCGTCGGGAAGGCCGGGCGGCTCCGGCGGCGACCGCGGGTCGGCCTCGGTCGCCCGCATCCAGGGCTCGGCGCTGCACGCGCGCCACGCCACCGTCGCGTGCACCGGCTGCCACGAGCAGGTCGGCGGCCAGTACCTGCGCGCGAAGAGCTGGCAGTGCCAGCAATGTCACGCGTCGGCGCCGCTCGGCGTGCACGCCGCGGCGCCGGTCGACAGCGAAGCGCGCGAGTGCTGGAGCTGCCACGACTTCGTCGGCGCGAGCGCGCGGCCGACGCCATGCGCGAGCTGTCACGCCACGGCGCAGGGCGCGGTGCGCGCGATCCGGCCGCACGATCCCGCGAAGCCGGACGAGGACTGCCGTACGTGTCATCGCGCGCACCAGCAGCCGGCGCTCGCGGCGACGAAGTGCGAGAGCTGCCACCACGAGCCGGTCAGCGGCCACGACAAGCCCCCGATCCCGATCGCGGGCTGCGCGAGCTGCCACGGCTACCACGAGCCGGCGGCCACGGCGTCCGAGCGCTGCACGAACTGTCATCGCCAGTCGCGCGCGCGCGTGCCGGCGACCGCGACGTTCGACAAGGGCCACGGCGAGGGTCACGTCAAGTGCGTCAGCTGCCACCGCCAGCACAAGTTCCTCAAGTCGGAGGTCGTCGGCTGCCGCGACGAGTGCCACCGCAAGCAGGTCGCGCTCGCCGAGAACCGGGTCAAGGAGCACAGCTGCCTCGGCTGCCACGACCAGCACGACGTCAAGGCATCCGCGCCGCGCGCATGCGAGAAGTGCCACGCGGCGAAGATCCAGCCGAAGCACCCGCCGGATCCGGCGACCAAGACGCCGTGCGTCGGCTGTCACAAGCCGCACGAGGGACCGGGCTCGCCGCTCGCGGCCGCGTGCTCGAGCTGTCATCGCATCGCCGCGTCCGATCGCGCGTTTCACCAGGGCGCGGACGGCGCCGGCCCGCAGTGCCGCGACTGCCACAAGCAGCACGCGTTCGATCTCGCGGGCAAGGGCGTCGCGCTGTGCGCGGGCTGCCACGGCGACACGCCCTTCCCGAACGCGAAGCGGATCCGGCCTTCGCCGAAGCACGCGAACTGCCTCGGCTGCCACGGCGACAGCGTGCGCCACCAGCCGGCGGGGCCGCGCGCGGCGTGCACGAGCTGCCACACGGACAAGGCGGGGGTCGTGCGCAAGGGTCACGCGACGTGCACCGGCTGCCACGATCCGCACACGACGAAGCAGCAGAGTCCGTGCGGGACGTGCCACGCGACGGAGGCCGGCATCGCGCGCAAGGACCACAAGACCTGCACGAACTGCCACGAGCCGCACACCGGCGCGCAGAAGCGCGCGTGCGGCAGCTGCCACGCGACCGAGGCGGCGACCGCACCGCCGCAGCACCAGCAGTGCACGAACTGCCACGACCAGCACAGCACGCTCGTCAAGAAGCCGTGCGGCGACTGCCACCCCGATCGCACGACCGGCATCCACGCACCGGTCCCGGGCGGCTGCCTGAGCTGTCACCGCCCGCACGGGCCGAACGGACCGCCGTCGCCGCCGCCGTGCACGACCTGCCACCAGGACCTGCCGCTGCTCCACCAGGTGCCGGCACACAAGGACTGCAAGACCTGCCATCGATCGCACGGCGAGCAGCCGTACCGGCGCCGCGCCACGTGCACCGACCGCTGCCACACGGCGCAACAGGGGCACCAGCCCGACGCGGCGCTGTGCATCGGCTGCCACACGTTCGGAGGTGTGCAATGACCATCGCGAGTCGCGCGTGTCTCGTGATCGCCGCCGGCATGCTCGCGGCATGCTCGGCGGGCGATCGCTTCGGCGACGACGACGAGGCGCCGGCCGCGCGCCCCGCGTTCGTCCAGCCACCGCCGACCGGAGGCCCCGGGCAGACGACCGCCGAAGCGCCGCTCGTGCTGCCGCCGCTGTTCCAGTGCCTGCCCGTCCGCAACGACGACCGCGCGGCCGGCCAGTATCCGGTGCCGAAGCCGCCGTTCTCGCCGGGGATGTTTCCGTGCACGCGCTGTCACGACAAGCCCGACGACTTCAACCCGAACCCGCGCACGCTGACCGCGCAGCACACGAACATCCAGCTCGTCCACGGCTCGCGCGAGCAGTGGTGCTACGACTGCCACAACCCGAGCGATCGCGACAAGCTGCGGCTCGCCGGCGGCCGGCTCGTCAGCTTCGAGACGTCGTACGAGCTGTGCGGCCAGTGTCACGGCGAGAAGCTGCGCGACTGGCGCTACGGCATCCACGGCCGCCGGATCGGCTGCTGGAACGGCGAGCGCCAGTACCTGCTCTGCGTCAACTGCCACAACCCGCACTCGCCGAAGTTCAAGTCGATGCACCCCCGGCCGCGGCCGAAGCGACCGAGCGAGATCCAGCTCACCGAGGAGCACGAGACATGAAGAAGCTACCCGTGATCTCCGACGAGCCGGATGACAGCCGCCGCGCGTTCATGAAGATGGTCGGCAAGGTGGCGGCGCTCGGCATGCTCGCGTCGTGCGACGCCGAGACCCGCGAGCGGCTGTTCCAGAAGAGCTTCCGCGAGATGTCGCCGGCCGAGCTCGAGCGCTACCTCGCGCGCCTCGAGCGCGACTACAAGGCGAAGTTCGGCGTCGACATCAAGGTCGGCGCCGAGCCGCCGATCGACGGCGTCGTGTTCGCGTACGCGCTCGACATCAGCCGCTGCATCGGCTGCCGGCGCTGCGTGCACGCGTGCGTCGCCGAGAACAACCAATCGCGCGATCCCGAGATCCAGTACATCACCGTGCTCGAGATGGAGAAGCGCCACGGCGTCGATCTCGAGCACGCGAACGCGTACTACGAGCCCGACCAGGTCCCGCGCGAGGGTCACTTCTACTTTCCGGTGTCGTGCCAGCAGTGCGACCACTCGCCGTGCGAGCGCGTGTGCCCGGTCGGCGCGACGTGGAAGGAGCCCGACGGCGTCGTCGTGATCGACTACGACTGGTGCATCGGCTGTCGCTACTGCATGGCCGCGTGCCCCTACGGCGCGCGCCACTTCAACTGGACGACGCCGAAGCTCCCCGCGGATCAGATCAACCCGAACACGCACGTGCTCGGCAACCGGCCGCGGCCGAAGGGCGTGGTCGAGAAGTGTCACTTCTGCCTGCACCGCACGCGCAACGGCCGCTATCCGGCGTGTGTCGAGGCGTGCCCGGTCGGCGCGCGCAAGTTCGGCAACCTCCTCGATCCGGACAGCGAGATCCGTCGCGTGATCGACACGAAGCGGATCTTCGTGCTCAAGGAGGAGCTCGATACCTCACCGAAGTTCTTCTACTTCTACGGGATCTGAACCATGCGCGAGTTCTCCAAGTTCATCGCCGCGAGCATCCGGGTCGTCCTCACCGGCCGGCCGAAGTTCTACGCGTGGCTCGGGTTCCTCGGCGTGCTGCTCGTGATCGGCATCCACGCGTACGTCGGTCAGTACCGGCACGGCCTGATCGAGACGTCGATGCGCGACCCGGTGAGCTGGGGCTTCTACATCGGCAACTTCACGTTCCTCGTCGGCGTCGCCGCGGCCGCGGTCGTGCTCGTGATCCCCGCGTATGTCTACGACTGGAAGCCGATCAAGGAGATCGCGCTGATCGGCGAGCTGCTCGCGATCACCGCGATCCTCATGTGCATCCTGTTCGTCACCGTCGACGTCGGCAACCCGCTACGCGTCTGGCACATGATCCCGCTGCTCGGCAGCCCGAACTTCCCGCGCTCGCTGCTCGCGTGGGACGTCGTCGTGCTGAGCCTGTACCTGACGCTCAACCTGGTGATCGCGACGCACATCCTGTTCCGCTCCTACAAGGGCCAGCACTACAACAAGCGCTTCGCGGTGCCGCTGATCATGATCTCGATCCCGGCCGCGGTCGGCATCCACACGGTGACGGCGTTCCTGTTCGCCGGGCTGCCGTCGCGCAGCTACTGGAACGCCGCGATCCTCGCACCGCGCTTCCTGACGTCGGCGTTCTGCTCCGGCCCCGCGATCATCCTGGTCCTGCTGCAGATCCTGCGGCGGACGACGCATCTCAAGGTCACCAACGAGGCGCTGTTCAAGATCGCCGAGCTGATGGCGTACGCGATGTTCGTGAATCTGTTCTTGTTCGGCGCCGAGGTGTTCCGCGACTTCTACTCGTCGACCCGCGACGTCATCCACTACGAGTACCTGTTCGGCGGCGGCCGCTACCACTCGTCGCCGATCGCGGGGTACGGCTGGGCCGCGCTGCTGTGCAGCGCGAGCGCGTTCGTGCTGTTCCTCGTGCCGAAGACGCGCAAGAACCTGGTCACGCTCAACATCGGCGCCGTGCTCATCTACGCCGGCGTGTACATCGAGAAGGGCGTCGGCCTCGTGATCCCCGGGTTCACGCCGTCGACGCTCGGCGAGATCTACCACTACGCGCCGAGCTCGACCGAGCTGCGCGTGTCGATGGGCATCTTCGCGCTCGGCGCGATCCTGTTCACGCTGATGGTCACGATCGCGACGAAGCTGTTGTTCGCGAACCCGAAGCTCCAGGGCGAGCACGCTTGACTGGACACCGCGAGCACCCACTTCGAGCAGGACACGAGGGACGCGGTGCGAGCGATGTCGACGGCCCGCTACGAGACGCCGTCGACCGACGGTTCCCGGTCCACGTGGAACGCACACCCGCCGATCTACACGTTCGACGGCATCCCGGACCTCCTCGACGTCGGCGTCGGCGCGCCACCATAGCTGCGCGTGCGGCTCTGCGTCGTGCCCGCGGAGTGGTTACACTGCGCCGATGCGCTGTATCGGTCTCGTCCTGCTCTGGCTCGCCCTCGCCGCGCCGTCGCCGCTCGACGACGCGCTCGCGAACCACCGCTACCCGATCGAGCTCGATCACGCGGGCAAGCTCGCCGGCAAGGGCGCCGACGTGCTGCGCCCGGCGCTCGCGGCCGCGACGTTCGTGATGCTCGGCGAGGATCACGGCATCGCGCAGATCCCGTCGTTCGGCGCGTCGCTGTGCCGCGAGCTCGCGCCCGCCGGCCTGCACACGCTCGCGCTCGAGGTCGGCCCGTCGGTCGCGCCCGAGCTCGCCGCGTTCGCATCCGCGCGCGACGGCGCCGCGCGCGAGGCGGCGTTCACGCGGAAGTTCCCCGAGACGATCGCGTTCTACGACTGGCGCGAGGAGCTCGCGATGCTGCAAGCCTGCGCGCAGGCCGCCGCGCCCGGCAAGCTCCAGATCTGGGGCCTCGATCAGGAGCTGATGGGCTCGCCGGTGTTCGTGCTGCACGAGATCCTCGACACGAAGCCGGGGCCGGCCGCGCGTGCCGCGATCGCCGCGCTCGTCCGCGACGATGCCGCCGCGCACGCCGCCGCCGCGAAGACCGGTGACTACGGCAAGCTGTGGCTGCTGACCGCGAAGCAGGACACGCTCGACGCGGCCGCCGCCGCGCTCGCCAAGGACGGCTCGCCCGAGGCGCAGCAGCTGTTCGCATCGCTCCTCGAGAGCCGCGCGATCTACCTCGGCCAGAGCGGGCCCGATCCGTACCTGTCGAACCGCCGCCGCGCGAAGCTGATGAAGCGGACGTTCCTCGACGACCTGTCCGCCGCGGTCAAGGCGGACAAGACGTTCCCCAAGGTGCTCGTCAAGCTCGGCGCGTGGCACCTCTACCGCGGGCTCAACCCGCTGCGCTCGGCCGAGCTCGGCAACCTGCTCGGCGAGGCCGCGGAGGGCCACGGCTTCGAGGCGGTCAACATCGCGATCGTCGGCGTCAAGGGCAAGCAGCTGGCGGTCCAGGGCGTCGGCCGCGCGCCGAAGCCGGTGCCGCTCGATCTGACGAAGAACGACGACGTGAAGTGGCTCGCGCCCCTGTTCGCCGCAGCCGACGCGAAGGGCTGGACGCTGTTCGACCTGCGGGCGCTGCGCACGCACTTCCGCCGGCTCGGCGCGCTCGATCCCGAGCTCGAACGGCTGATCTTCGGCTACGACTTCCTCGTGATGATCCCGGATCCGCAGCCGGAGCACCCTCGCTAGCCGGCGACGAGCGTATCCCAGCGCTCGCGAAACGACGTCCGCGACCACCGCTCGACCATCGCGCGACGGGCGTTCGCGGCGAGCGTCGCGCGGGTCTCCGCGCAGGCCAGCACGCGTGCGAGCGCGTCGGCGAGCCCGGCAACGCCGAACGGGTAGACGCAGCCGGTGATGCCGTCGACGACCACCTCGGCGATCGCCGTGCCTTCGGGCACGAGCACCGGGACGCCGCTCGCCATCGCCTCGAGCGCCACGAGCCCGAGCGCGTCGATCTGGCTCGCGAACACGAACGTGTCGGCGCTCGCGTAGAGCTGCTTCAGCACGTCCGGTGGCTGGTTGCCGACGAGCGCGACGAACGGCTTGTCGGCGCAATAGGCGGCGAGCGCGGCGCGTTGCGGGCCGTCGCCGGCGATCACGAGCGTCGGGGGCTGCACGGTGTGCTGTAGCCGAGCGATCGCGTCGACGATCACGCGGAAGTTCTTCTCCGGCGACAGCCGCCCCACCGCGAGCGCCACGCGCTCCACCGGCGCGGAGATCCCGAGCGCGCGGTACACGCTGCGCGACGCGTGACTCGGCGAGTACTCCTGAGGATCGATCGTCACCGCGACGTTGCGGATCCGTGCGTCCGAGACGCCGAGCTCGATCAGTCGCCGGCGCGAAGCGTTCGAGAACACGAGCACGCGGTCCGCCGCGCCGTAGAACCAGCTCGACAGCCGCCGCGCGCAGGCGTGCACGAGCGGGTTGCCCGACAGCTGGCGCAGCATCAGGGTCAGCTCGGTGTGATACGTCGCGATCACGGGCAGGCGTGCCAGCCGAGCCGCGAGCATGCCGACGAGCCCGACCGGTCCCGGGGTCGCCAGCTCGACGTGCGTGATCTCGTCGCGCCACAGCCAGTCGACCGTACCCAGCAGCGACGGCACGTACAGCTCGAGCCCGCTGTACAGGCCGACCTCGAGCGAGGTCGCCGCCGGGACTGCCACGAACGCGAGCTCGTCCTCGCCCGCCTGCGGCCGCGGCCCGAAGTACGGGACCCGCACCTCGTGACCGTGCGCCCGCGCCTCGCGCGCGAAGCGGCGAACCGACGTGTTCACACCGTCGACGTGGCCGAGCGTGTCGGAGAAGATCGCGAGACGCGGGCGCGTCGTCGCGACGGGCGTCGCGCGCCAGTGCGCGAGGACTCGATCTGCCTGCTCGCGCTGCTTGGCGAAGTGATCGGCGGCGAGCAGGAACGGCAGCGCAGTCGCGACCGCGCCGCCGAGGTCGCGAAGCGCGCCGAGTGCGCGGTAGAGATCGAGGTCGCCGGCGGCGGCGAGCAGCTCGTCGACCGCGTTGCCGAGCACGCCGTCGTGAACGCGGGCGATGCTGCCGACGATGCGCGCGTTCGTCGCATCGTCGGCGCGCGCGCAGTCCGCCGGATCGAGATCGCAGCCGAGCGGCGTCGCGGTGCGGGCGGCTCCGCGCAGGAAGCTGTCGACGAGCTGGCCCGCGAGGCCATCGCCGCCGCGGGCGGGCTTGCCGGCGACAGTGTCGACCAGATCGTGGAACGGATCGCGATACGCGGGCTGCTCCGCGCGCCGCGCGTCGAGGAACTCGTACGCGACGCGGCTCGCCGCGAGCTGCATCACCGCGAGATCGGCGCTCTGGCCGATGCAGCTCGCCTCGCCCGCGACCACCGCATCGAGCAGCTCGCGCGGACCGACGCGCCCCGCAACCTCGACGAAGCACGACGCGCACTGCCTCGTCACGTGATCGTCGGAGCCGGCCGTGAGCACCGGGCGCGCGAACACGCGCGGCGGGAGACCGTGACGCCGCGCGAGCGCCGCCAGCGCCTGATCGTCGAGGCCGCCGAGGACGCGCTCGAGATCGCCCTGTAGCCGGCGGTCGACCAGCCCGTTGACGCCTTCGAGCACGGGAAACAGCACGACGATCCGCTCCAGCGCATCGGCCGTGAGCTTCCAGTTCGGACTGAACAGCGGGTGCGCGCACGCGTGGGCGATCTGCTCGCGCCGCAGCACGTCGACCAGCTCGTACACGCTCGCGCGGGCTTGCTGCAGCAGCTCGTGTTGGGCCTGCGTGATGTTCCACGCGAGGACGTGGAGCGCGCAGCCGTCCTCGGGGAACACCGTCGAGATCTCCTCCGACAGGAAGAAATCGGGCCGATCGACCAGCTGCAAGCCGCCGGCGATCGTGTCGTGATCGGTGAGGGTGACGAGCACCATCCCGCGCGCCTTGCAGCGCTCGTACTGCACCGCGGGCTCGGCGTAGCTCTCGGGGCAGCCGAACAGCCGCGAGTACCACTCGTGGTTGGTCGCCGAGGCAGACGAATGGAGGTGAAGATCGCACCGCGTGCGATCTGGAAGCGGCACAGACAGAAGCTCGATCTATGCGATCGCGCCGTCGCTCACAAGCGAAGGGCTCGTCGCTGCGCTGGACATTTTTTGCACAAGCAGCTCGTCGGATTACGTACGCATTAAGGAAGTGTGCGCGCTACGTCCCGGGGCTGAGGTTGCGATCGGCGAGCGCACCGGCTCCGGCTCGCGCGGCGGCTCGTGGTTGCCAGTACGGCGTCGGGATGTCCGCGGCGCGCTCGAGCACCGTCGACGCGAGCGCGAGGAACATGCCGGTCGCGGTCAGCGCGACGGTCGCGGCCGCGATCGGTCCGAGGGTCGCGAACAGCCGCGGCGCTCCTGGCGAAAAAAACCTGCAACCAGCTGCGGGGTAGGACCCACTAGCACTACCGAGCCGCTTCGCCTGCCTCTCCCTCTCCCCGGGCGTGTACTCGTTTCGCAGGCGAAGCGGCCTCCCCTGTCACGGCGCGTAGTTGCTGCAGCGCCCGCCCGAGCACGTCCCGCCCTTGCAGTCCGAGCTCGTCGAGCAGCGGCCGCACGTGCCGTCGCCGCACGAGCCGATGTTGCAGTCGGAGCTCGTGCTGCAATGGCCGCACGTGCCGCTCGAGCAGGTGCCGTTGCCGTTGCAGTCCGAGCTCGAGCTGCAGCCGCCGCAGCGGCCGTTCGAGCACGAGCCGGTCTTGCAGTCGGAGCTCGTGCTGCAGTGGTTGCACGTGCCTCCCCGGCACGTCCCGTGGCCGTGACAGTCGCCGCTCGTCATGCAGTGGCCGCAGCTGCCGCGCGCGCAGTTGCCGTAGCCGGCGCAGTCGGACGACGAGCTGCACAGCGGCAGGACGAGATCGGCCACGCCGATCGACTCGGCCGACGGCTCGAACGCGGGAGCCGGCACGGGAGTGACGGCGTCGCGGCGGGAGCCGCACGCGACGAGCAACACGGCGAGCACGAGCTGTTTCATCGAGCGGTCATATCACCCTATGCTGCGCGCCATGGCGAACAAGGGCGCACTGGTCTGGTACGAGCTGCTCACCACGGACGTGAAGGCAGCGATCGCGTTCTACACCGAGGTCATCGGCTGGAAGACGGAGAAGTGGAAGGACTACACGATGTTCGTCGGCAGCCAGGGGCCGCTCGGCGGCGTCTCGGAGCTGCCCGCGCAGGCCAAGCAGATGGGCGCGCGGCCGTACTGGCAGGCGAACGTGCAGGTCGACAACGTCGATGCGACGATCGCGACGGTGAAGGAGCTCGGCGGCAAGGTCTATCACGTCGAGACCGTGCCCGAGATCGGCCGGCTCGCGGTGATCGCCGATCCGCAGGGCGCCGTGATCGCGATCTACACGCCGGAGAACGAGATGGCGCTCCACGACCTGTCGAAGGCGGGCGAGTTCCAGTGGCACGAGCTCTACACGACCGACCACCAGGCCGCGTTCCGCTTCTACCAGCAGATCGCGGGCTGGGAGAAGCTCGGCGAGTTCGACATGGGCGCGATGGGCACGTACCTGCTGTGGGGCCGGGGCGGCAAGCAGCTCGGCGGCATGATGACGATGCCGCCGCAGATGAAGACGCCCGATGGCAAGCCGGTGCCGCCGTCGTGGATGTACTACGTGACGACGATCGATCTCGAGGCGCAGCTCGCGCGCGCGACGAGCAAGGGCGCGAAGGTGATCAACGGCCCGATGGACGTGCCGGGCGGACAGCGCATCGTACAGCTGCTCGATCCGCAGGGTGCGGCGTTCGCGCTCGTCACCCCTCCGAAGGCTGATCCGGCAGCTCGTTGACGTCGGCGGCGGTGCGCGGGAACGGCCCCGCGAGCGCGCTCGCGAGCTGATCGATGCCGCCGACCAGCCCGGCGGTGCCGTCGCCGCGCGCGAAGTCCTCGGCGACGCGCGAGGCGATGTCCTGCCAGAACCCGGGATCGAAGCGCGCGTACGCGCCGTCGTCGGCGAGCACGATCACGTCGCGGCGCGCGGGCACGACGAACACGAGCACGCCGTTGCGCCGCTGCGTGTCGGCGACGCGGAGGTGATCGAACGCGCGGCGCGCCGCGCGCCACACGCTGCCGACGAAGAACGGCGCCACCGACACGACGATCTCGGCCGACGTGCGGCGCTCGGCATCCTCGATCGCCGCGCGCACGCGCGACAGATCGAGCTCCTTGCGGCGGGTCGTGCCGCGCATCACCAGCCTCCTCGCGCGCCACCGCCGCCGGACCGGCCACCACCGCCGCCGAAGCCGCCACCGCCACCGAAGCCGCCGCCGCGGCCGTTCGCCATGAACGTCCACAGCATGAACATCGCCAGGCGCGGGTGCGTGACCGCGAAGATCACGAAGCCGATCACCGCGAGCGCGCCGAGCACCCACATCCATGGCGAGGTCGGCACGCGCGGCGGCGCCGTCGCGGCGGCCGGCTGCCCCGTCCATGCGTGGCCCTCGATCGACGCCAGGATCGCGTCGACGCCGGCGGTGACCGCGCCGTCGCGGTCGTTCGCGCGCAGCCTCGGCGCCATCACCTCGCGGATGATGCGCGACGCGATCGCGTCGGGCACCTTGTCCTCGAGGCCGTAACCGACCTCGATGTCGACCTTGCGATCGGCGGCGAGCACGAACATCGCGACGCCGTCGTCGATGCCCTTGCGCCCGATCTTCCACGCCGCGAACGTGCGCACGGCCCAGTCGTCGAGCGGCGTGTCGCCGATCGACTTGCCGATCCACACGATCACCTGGTGGCCCGTGGCCCGCTCGTACCCCGCGAGCTTCGCATCGAGCTGCCCGCGCGTGCTCGCCGACAGAAATCCCGCGTCGTCGGTGACCCAGTGGGTCGGGGCAGGCGGGATCGGCGCTGCCGCGGTCGCGGCCGCCGCGAGCACGAGCGCGTGGAGCATCAGAAGTTCACCTTCGGCGCGACGTCGCTGCCCGGCTTGGCTGCGAAGTACTGCTTCTCCGCGAACCGGCCTCCGAAGATGCCCGCGATGATCGACGTCGGGAACGTCGCGCGCGCGGTGTCGAAGTCGCGCGCGGCCTCGTTGTATCGCATGCGCTCGACGGCGATCCGGTTCTCCGTGCCCTCGAGCTGCGCCTGCAGATCGCGAAAGTTCTGCGTCGCGGTGAGGTTCGGGTACGCCTCGCTGACGGCGATCAGCCGCGACAGCGCGCTGCCGAGCTGATCCTGCGCGCCCACGAACTGCTTGAACGCGCCGGGGTTCGTCGTCACGTCCTTGGGCACCGTGAGCTGGCCGACCCGACTGCGCGCCTCGGTCACCTGGGTGAGCGTGTCGCGCTCGAACTGCGCGGCGCCCTTCACCGTCGCGACGAGGTTCGGCACGAGATCAGCTCGCCGCTGATACGCGTTCTCGACCTGCGCCCACTGCGCGCTCGCTGCCTGATCCAACCGAACCAGCCGGTTGTAGCCGCTCACACACGTGCCGCCGAACAGCAGCACGAGCGCGAGCACGACGATCGTCGCGATTCCGGCCTTGTTCATCGTCCGCATGCGCCGAGATCGAGCAAGCGAGATGCCAATGGTGTCGGCGCGCCGCTTGCTTGCGGTGGTCGTCGAAAGGAGTCGAGATGACCAGACGCCAACCTTGTCATGCCGTGGCGATCGCGACGGTGATCCTCGGGCTCGCAGGATTCGGGTGCAGCAGCAGGCGCGACCCCGCGCCGCCGCCAGCGAGCACGACCACGGCCGGAGTGTGCCCGACCGCGATTCCCGGAACCCAGGTCTCGGTCGACGATACGCACGACGGAGTCGCGCTCACGTTCACGACGACCGGAGACGTCGCGCAGGTGCGCGCGAGCGTCCGCGCGATGGCCCAGCACCACAGCGCGATGGTCCAGGCTCGGCCGGGCCGCGGCATGGGTCCGGGCGCCGGCAGGATGGGCGCCGGCAGGATGGGCGCCGGGATGATGGGCCCTGGGATGGGGACGGTCCCGTCGACCGCGACGGTCGAGGACGTCGACGGCGGCGCGCGGCTCGTGCTCGCCCCGAACGATCCGGCGCGGCTCGCGGAGCTACGCGAACGCGCACGCGCGCACGCGACGATGATGGTCGGCGGTCGTTGTCCGTTCCTCGATCAGGGCGCGTGACGATCACTGCACGGTGATCGTGCCCTTCATCATGTCCATCGCGCACGCGTAGCCGAGCTTGCCGGCCTTCGCGAACGTCGTCGCGATCTCGACCGGCTGGTTGAGCGGCAGATCCTTCTCGATCTTCTTGCCGTCGCCGGTGTCGACCACGATCTGCTTCGCGCAGGTCTGATCGGTCTTGCGATCGAACACGATCGTCACCGGCTTGCCGGCCGGCACCGCGACGTCGGCGGGCTCGAAGCCCTTCTCGGTGACGGCGATCTCGACGTGCGTCGACGGCGCGGCCTGGGCCGGCGCGGACGACTTGCTGCACGCGAGCACGAACGGGAGACAGAGGATCCACTTGGTCATGACACGTCCTTGTTCTTCCAGATGGCGAAGATGGCTGGATACACGGTGAGCTCGAGCAGGAACGAGGTGACGAGACCGCCGACCATCGGCGCGGCGATCCGCTTCATGACGTCGGCACCGGTGCCCGCGCTCCACAAGACCGGCACGAGGCCGATCATCATCGTCAGCACGGTCATCAGCTTGGGCCGGATGCGGTGCGCGGCGCCCTCGACGATCGCCTCGCGCAGATCGGCGTGCGTGCGGAGATTTCCGTCGGCAGCGCGTTTTCTGTGCGCGAGCGTCAGGTACAGCAGCATCACGACGCCGGTCTCGGCGTCGAGGCCGGCGAGCGCGATGATGCCGACCCACACCGCGACGCTCGTGGCGTAGCCGAGCAGGTAGAGGATCCACACCGCGCCGACCAGCGAGAACGGCACCGCGAGCAGCACGATGCCGGTCTCGACGAGCGAGCGCGTGTTGAAGTAGAGCAGCAGGCACACGATCGCGAGCGTCAGCGGCACGACGATCGCGAGCCGCGCCTTCGCGCGCTCGAGGTACGTGAACTGGCCGACCCACGCGATGCGCACGTTCGCCGGCAGCGGCAGGTGCGAGACCACCGCGCGCGCGTCGGCGACGTAGCCGGCGATCGGCCGGTCGGTGTCGATCGACACGAAGCCGACGAGCTTGCCGTCCTCGGAGCGGATCATCGGCGGCCCGGTGACGGTGCGGATGTCGGCGACGTCGGCGAGCGGGATCTGCGCGCCCTGCGCCGTCGCGACGAGGATGTTGCCGAGCACCGCGGGATCGTCGCGGAACTCGCGCGCGTAGCGCACGTTGATCGGGTAGCGCCGGCGGCCCTCGACCGTCTCGGACACGGTCTGCCCGCCGATCGCGGTCTCGACCACCTCGTCGATGTCGGCGACCGTGAGCCCGTAGCGCGCCGCCTCCTGCCGCTTCGGCACGATGTCGATGTAGAAGCCGCCGGTCGTGCGCTCGGCGACCGCGCTGCGCGTGCCGGGCACGGCGGCGACCGCGTGCTCGATCGCGATGGCCGCTCGCTCGATGTCGTCGACCGTGTCGCCGAACACCTCGACCGCGAGCTTGCTGCGCACGCCGGTCGACAGCATCTCGGTGCGCGTCTGGATCGGCATCCACCAGATGTTCGGCATCCCGGGGTAGCGCAGCTTGGCGTCCAGCTCGCGGATCAGCTGGTCCTGCGTCATCCCCGGCCGCCACTGATCCTTCGGCTTCAGCACGATCGTCGTCTCGAGCATCCCGAGCGGCGCGGGATCGGTCGCGGTCTCGGCGCGGCCGTTCTTGCCGAACACGCTGTCGACCTCGGGGAACGCCTTGATCTCGCGATCCATGAGCTTCATCACGCGCGCGCCCTCGGCGTCGGACTGGCCGGGCGGCGCGGTCGGCATGTAGAGCAGCGTGCCCTCGTCGAGCGGCGGCATGAACTCCGACGGCAGCCGCAGCGCGGCGGGCACGGTGAAGACCACGACGACGACGGCGGCGCCGGCGACGAGCCAGCGGTGGTCGACGACGAACCGCACGACCGGCGCGTACGCGCGAACGAGCCAGCGGTTGATCGGGTGGTCGTGCTCGCCGCGGACCTTGCCGCGGATGAACAGCACGGCGAGCGCCGGGGTCAGCGTCACCGACAGGATCGCGGCGAAGCCCATCGAGTACGTCTTCGTGAACGCGAGCGGCTTGAACAGCCGGCCCTCGACCCCCTCGAGCGTGAACACCGGGATGAACGCGACCGTGATCACGAGCAGCGAGAAGAAGATCGACGGGCCGACCTCCTGCATCGCGCGCACGATCACGTCGCGGCGCGGCGCATCCGGCGCCTCGGCGACCTGCTTGTGGACGTTCTCGATCAGGATGATCGACGCGTCGACCATCGCGCCGATCGCGACCGCGATGCCGCCGAGCGACATGATGTTCGCGGTCAGCCCCTGGAACGCCATCGGCACGAACGCGAGCAGCACGCCGAGCGGCAGCGTCAGCACCGGCACGATCGCGCTGCGCGCGTGCAGCAGGAACAGGAAGATGATCAGGCTGACGACGACCATCTCCTCGATCAGCGTCTCGCGCAGCGTGCCGATCGCGCGGCGGATCAGCTGCGAGCGATCGTAGGTCGGCACGACCTCGACGCCGGCCGGGAGCGTCGGCGCGAGCTCGGCGAGGCGCGCCTTGACGCCATCGATCACGTCGAGCGCGTTCTGGCCGTAGCGCATGACGACGATGCCGCCGGCCACCTCGCCCTCGCCGTTCAGCTCCGCGATGCCCCGGCGGATCTCCGGCCCGATCTGCACCTCGCCGACGTCGTGCACGGTGACCGGTGTGCCGCGCGCCGTCGCCTTGAGCGGCACCTGCTCGAGATCGGCCTTGCTCGTCACGTAGCCGCGGCCGCGGATCACCTGCTCGTGGCCCGCGACGTCGAGCACGCTGCCGCCGACGTCGAGGTTCGAGCGCTGGATCGCCGTCGCGACGTCGCGCACGGTGACGCCGAACGCGAGCAGCTTCGCGGGATCGACGGTGACCTGGTACTGCTTGACCCAGCCGCCGATGCTCGCGACCTCCGACACGCCCTTCACGCTCTGCAGCGCGAACCGCAGGTTCCAGTCCTGCAGCGACCGGAGCTCCTGGAGGTCGTGCTTGCCGCTGCGATCGACGAGCGCGTACTCGAACACCCAGCCGACACCGGTCGCGTCGGGGCCGAGCGTGGGCGACACGCCGGCCGGCAGCTTGCCCTGCGTCTGGCTCAGGTACTCGAGCACGCGGCTGCGCGCCCAGTAGATGTCGGTGCCGTCGTCGAACACGACGTAGACGAACGACATCCCGAACATCGACTGGCCGCGCACGTACTTCACGCCGGGCGCCGACACGAGCGCCGACGAGATCGGGTACGTCACCTGGTCCTCGACGAGATCCGGGCTCCGGCCCATCCACTGCGTGAACACGATCACCTGCGCGTCCGACAGATCGGGGATCGCGTCGAGCGGCGCGCGGCGCAGCGCGAGCCAGCCCCAGCCGCCCATCGCGACGACGATCACGATCACGAGCAGCGGGTTTCGCGCGCTCGCCGCGATCAGGCGGCGGATCACTGGCCACCTCGCAGCCGGCTCTCGGCGGCCACCAGGAAGTTGCCCGACGTCACGACGACGTCGCCGTCGGCGAGCCCCTTCGTGATCGCGGTGCGATCGCCGGCCTCGGCGCCGAGCTCGACCTCGCGCGGCTCGATCTTGCCGCCGCCGAGCTCGACGTACACGAGCCGGCGCGGTCCGGTGTACACGATCGCGCTCGTCGGCACCTGCAGCTGCTCGGGCAGCGCGACGTCGAACGTGACGGTCGCGTACATGTCGGGCTTGAGCTCGAGCCCGTGGTTCGGCAGCTCGATGCGCACGCGGCCGGTGCGCGTCTGCGGATCGAGGTAGGGGTACACGAACGTGACCTTGCCGGCGAGCGCCGGGCCGGAGCTCATCACGACGCTCGCGGGCATGCCGACGCTGACCTTGCCGAGGTCGGCCTCGAACAGGTCGGCCTCGACCCACACCTTGTCGAGCGCGGCGATCCGGAACAGCCGCTGGCCTGCCTGCACGGCGTCGCCGTCGATGACGTTCTTCTCGATCACCGAGCCGCTCGCCGGCGCGGTGAACACGAGCTTCTCGATCGCCTCCCCCTTGCCGGCGATCTGCTGGACCTGCGCCGGCGTGAGGCCGAGCAGCTCGAGCTTCTGCTCGGCCGCGCGCAACAGCCCCTCGCTCTTCTGCACGATGCCCTGGCTATTGCGCGCGACGAGGTAATCCTGCTCGGCCGCGAACAGCTCGGGGCTGTACAGCGAGAACAGCGCCTCGCCCTTCTTCACCGGCTGGCCGGTCGCGCGCACGCGCAGGTTCGACACGTAGCCGCCGACCTTGAGCACGACGTCGGTGAGCCGGCTCTCGTCGTAGGTCAGCTTGCCGACCGCGCGGATCTGCAGCGTCATCGGCGCGCGCGTCACCTTCGCGGTCGTGATGCCGAGCTCGCGCTGGCGCGTCTCGTCGATCTGGATCGTGGTGTCGGCGGTCGCGACACAGCTCCCGGTGCCGTCGGGGGTGAGCCCGGGCTGACCGATCGTCAGCTTGTAGCGCACGATCGCGCAGGCGCCGCCGGCGGACACCTTGACCCACAGTCCCCACGTGCCGCCCATCGGGAAGTCGACGGTCGCGTCGTAGCTGCCGTGCTCGACCATGCGCGCCGGGAAGCTCGACTTCATCTCCGGCATCGCGCCCATCGCGGGCATGTCGTACGTGACCTCGACGTCGCCGTGCACCGGCGCGCCGGCGGCATCGCCGACCGTGACGCGCACGCGCTGGCCGCGCTCGCGAGGCGGATCCGGATCGAGCGCGGTGGCGACGCGCCAGGTGCCCGCGGTGACGGTGACCGCGTTGCCCGCCGCACCGCCGGCCGGCGCGCCGGTGAACCACGCGATCAGCGGCGCGTGAAACGCGACCGCCGCGCCCGCGGCCGCGACGACGATCGCGATCGCGAGCTTGCGGCTCCCCCGTGAAGGGATTGCCGCGTCCCGAGGTGAGCTCGTCGTCGCTTCGCTGCGGGCGGGCTTCGATCCGTCGTCCTCGGTCATGGTGCGCCTCCTCCCGGCAGCCGGCCGGTCGCGCGATCGAGCGCGGTGCGCCGCTTCGACAGCTCGGCGCGCGCGGCGTCGGCGGCGAGCTCGAGCTCGCGCGCGCTCGTCTCGGCGCTGAGCACCGACGTGAAGTCGTTGCGCCCGATGATGAAGCCCTGCAGCGCGGCGTCGACCCGCGCGCGCGCCGGGGGCAACAGCTGCGTGTCGTAGGTCGTGACGAGCGCGTTCGACGCGACGACATCGCGCCGCGCACGGAACACCTCGACGCGCACGTCATCTC
>JBLMXA010000929.1:0-10866 GCA_050257515.1 Acidobacteriota bacterium
GTGATCGTCTACATCACGGCGCGCGCGATGCACGAGCACCGCTTCGTCGTCGCGATGTCGAGGTACGTGCTCCCCGGCGAGGACCTCGACGTCGATCTCGAGCGGCTCAGCCACGAGCGACCCGACGACATGGCGCGCGCGATGGCGCACCGGCTCGAGGTGCGCTCCGCGGCGCTGCCGGTCGCGGCGGCCGCGATGATCGTGCCCGCGCTCGTCATGTATCTCGCGCTCGCCGTGAAGAACCACGGCTGGGCGTCGACGAGCGCGTTCGAGGAGGCGCTCGCGAGCCACGTCGTCGCGCTGTTCGCGATCGCCGATGCCGGCCTCGTCGCCGCGATGCTGATGACGCGGCGCTCGCTGCGCCTGCCGGTCGTCGCGCCGATCGCGGCGACGGTGGCGGTCGTCGTCGCGACGACGGCGCTCGTCGCGTACACCTACCACGCGTTCCGGCCGGCCTGGATCGCGCTCGGCGCGTTCTCGATCGCCGGCGCGATCGCGATCGTCGTGCGCCGCCTGCAGAGCGAGCGCGAGCGGATCGAGACCGAGGATCCGGCCGCGGGCAGCGACATGTTCACGTGGCGCGGGTTCGTGCGCGACGTGCGCGCGATGATCGCGTGGGTGCGCGCGCGGCTGACGCGCCGCCGCGTGCGCCGGGTCGCCGCGTTCGCCGGCGCGCTCGCGCTCGTCGGCACCGGGTATCACTTCTGGCGCGCGACCCATCGCACGCTCGAGCCGGTCGCGACGCCGACGTTCGCGCTCGCGCCGGCCCCGATGCCGACCCACGTCGAGCCGGTGCCCGGCCGCACGTCGGGGTACACGATCGATCCGAGCGACCACGGCATCGTCATCCACCTGCACATCGTCGACGGCAAGCCGGTCGACATCGCCAACCTCGCCGACGTGCCCGCCGGCTGGCGCGCGCGCGTGACGCTGTCGGCGGCCGAGTCCCCGGCGGTGCTCGTCACGCCGTTCGCGGGCGACGACAGCATCGCGCCGACGTCGCTGCAGGACAGCATCCCGAGCACGGTCGAGCTGTGCGACGGCAAGCGCCATCACCTCGCGCTGCACGTCGATCCGATCACGAGCGAGTCGCGCGAGATCACGTTGACCGTGAGCGCGTCGCTCGAGCTCGCCGACTGCCAGTAGGGAAGGCCGCGCCGCAGGCGCGCGGCCGGTCACGCGAGCGTGCCCGGGTTCATGATCCGCTCGGGATCGAGCGCGTCGCGCAGCGCGCGCAGGTAGGGATCGAGCCGGGTGGCGCGCGCGCCGAGCTGCCAGCCGCCCGCGGCCTGCGCCGCGCGCTCGCCGGAGGCGATCGTCGTGTCGTCGGCGGGGTGGCCGTCGCGATCGATCGAGAAGAACACGACCGCGCCGTCGGGATCGAAGCGCGAGATGTGAGCGCGCGCGACCGCGCCGGTGCGCGCCGCGTCGTCGAGCACGGCGTGGTAGACGGCGCGCAGCTTCGACGGCGTCGCCATGATCTGGAGCGCGGGCGCGGGCGCCGGCGTCGGCTCGCCCGCGTGGGTGCGGCGCCACCACACGTCGGCGAGCGCCTGGTCGGTCTGCGCGCCGCCCTCGGCGATCACCGCGCTCGTGATCAGATCGCGATCACACGCCGCGAGATCGGTCGGCCCGGCGGTCGCCGCGCAGAACAGCGCGTGGCCGGGCGGCAGCACGAGCCCCCCGTCTGGTCCGTAGAGCTCGGCGCTGCCTCCGAGCAGCGCCGAGCGATGAAAGTGGCGCGCCGCCTCCGCGGTGTCGTAGATGCGCAGGCCGCTCGGCGCGGCCTCCTCGCGCAGCGACAGGTACACCGCCGAGATCGCCGCATCGACCGACGGCAGGACGTACGCGGCGACGAGCCGCGACTCCGGACGCGCGTGGATGCGCAGCACGACCGACGTGATGAAGCCGATCGTGCCCTCGCTGCCGCACAGCGCGCGCGCGAGGTCGGGCCCGGTCGAGCGGCGCGGCGCGACGCGCGTGTGCACCGTGCGGCCGTCGGCGAGCACCGCCGAGACGCCGACCACCGCAACCTCGAATAAGCCCTGGCGCGCGCAAGACTTGCCCGGCGTGCGCACCGCGAAGATGCCGCCGAGCGAGCTCATCAGCACGACCGGCGGGTAATCGCCGATCGAGAGCCCGCGCGGCGCGAGGATCCGCTCGAGCGCGAGCCCGCTGAGCCCGGCCTGCGCGTGCACGAGGAGCGACTGCTCGTCGAGCTGCAGCACCTGATCGAGCCGCGCCGTCGACACGAACACGCGCGCGCGATCGCCGCGCGGATCCTTGTCGACGCGCGTCGGCCGCCCGCCCGCGCCGACCGGGTGCACCGCGGCACCCAGGTGCGCCGCGCGCCGGATCACCTCGGCGACCTCGGCCGGCGATCCCGGCATCACCGCGAAGCCGTGCTCGGTGTGCTCGACGTGCTCCGCGCCGACCGCGCCGGCGAGCTCCTGCTGCAGGCTCATCGCGCGCTCCCGAGGCCCATCTTGCCGGGGTTGAAGATGCCGTCCGGATCGAGGCTGTGCTTCGCCGCCTCGAAGATCGCCATCGCCTCGCGGTGCTCGGCGGCCATGAACGGCGCCTTGAGCAGGCCGACGCCGTGGTGGTGGCTGATCGTGGCGCCGACGCGCGTCGCCGCCTCGAGGCCGTCGCGCCAGATCGCGTCGTACAGCCGCTCGGCCGCGCCGAGCTCGGGCGCGTGGCCGGCGAACGTGAAGTAGATCGAGCAGCCATCGGCGTACGCGTGGGAGAAGTGCGCCATCACGACCGCGTGGCGGCCGATCGCGGTGCGCACGGACTGGTAGAGATCGGCGAGCCGCTCCCAGCTCGACGCGACCTCCATCGTGTCGACGAACGCGCCGTCGCGGAACACCGGCGACATCCGGTAGCTGACCGCGTAGCGGTGCTTGAGCCACGCCCAGCCGGGATCTTCGCCCTTGTCGCGCGCGCCCGCGGCCTCGAGCTCGCCGAACGTCAGCGCGGCCTCGACCTCGGTGCGGATGCGCGAGCCTTCGAGCCCGATCACGAGGCGGCAGCCGCGGCGCGCGATCTTCTCGGCGACCGTGCCGAACAGCCGGTTCACGAGCTCGCTCTGGCCGAGCGCGGCGTTCATCGCGCCCTTGCGCAGCCGCTTGCCCTTCGCGAGCGAGATCAGGCGCTCGAGCACGCCGTCTTCCTTCGGCGGACCGTCGGGCCACGCGGGCAGGGCGCCGGTCTCGATCGGCGGCGCCTTCGCCGGAACCGCGTGGTGCGTATCGTCGTCCTCGTCGTGGTGGCCGAGCGAGTTGATCAGCGTGTCGAGCTCGTCGTACAGGCGGACGACCGCCGGCTTGAGGCCCTTCTGCAGCACGCGGCGGATCGCCTCGACGCCGGCGTGCACGTCGTCGACCTCGAACCCGCGGAACACGCGCAGCTGCGGCGCCGGCGCGACGCGCAGCCGCGCCGACGTGATGATGCCGAGCGTGCCCTCGCTGCCGAGGAGCAGCTGCGTCCAGCTCGGGCCGCGCAGCGCGCGGATCGGGCCGTCGGTCTCGATCACCTCGCCGCGCCCGGTGACGACGGTGAGCCCCGCGACGCGATCCTCGGTCTTGCCGTACTTCGTCGACAGCTGGCCGGCGGCGCGCGTCGCGAGCCAGCCGCCGACGGTCGAGCAGTAGATCGACGACGGGAAGTTGCCGAACGTGTAGCCGCGGCGTTCGAGCTCGCGCTCGAAGCGCTCGCCGTTGAGGCCGGCATCGACGTCGCAGATCAGCTCGTCGGACTGCACCGCGCGTAGCTGCTGCATGCGCTTGGTGTCGATCGTGATGCCGCCGTGCAGCGGGATCGCGCCGCCGCACACGCCGGAGCCGCCGCCGTACGGGATGATCGGGATGCGCAGCTCGCGCGCGAGCCGGACGACCGCGACGATCTCGCGCACGTGCTCGGGCCACACCACCGCGTACGGGCGATGCGCGAGCGGCACACCGTCGCGGATCGCGAGCAGCAGGCGCGGCCACATGTCGCGCGCGTACGTCTCGAGATCGACGGTGCGGGTGGACACGCGCCGCGGGCCGCAGATCGATTCGAGCTCGCGCTGCAGGCGATCGACATCGACGGCGGGCTGCACCGGCGAAACTTAGTGTGTGTGGAGCGCGCTGTCAGCTCGCGGGCGGCGAGATCGCGCCCTCGATCATCGGGTCCTTCGAGAACACGCGGATCGCGCCCGCGCCGCCGCCGCCGCCGCCGCCACCGCCGACGCCCGCGGCGCGCGGATGGCCGCCCTGGCCCGACTGCATCGTGTTCACCGAGCCGTCTCCACCGTCGCCGCCGTTCGCGCTGCCGCCGCCGCCGCTCGCGGCGACCGTCGCCTGCAGCGGGTCCTGGCCGGCGTTGCCGCGGGCCGCGGCGTCGCCGCCCTCGCCGCCGCCGCCGCCGTTCGCGAACACCTGCGCCCCGGCACGGATGTGGACGTGGGGCGCGTCGAGGCCGACGAGCCCGCCCGAGCCACCGCCGCCGCCGCCGGCCTTGAGATCGCCGCCGCCGGCGCCGGCGCCCGAGGCGTCGATCGCGCCGTCGATCGCGATCGTGTCGCCCGCGATCAGGTACACCGCGCCGCCGCCGCTGCCGCCGCTGCCGCCGGCATGGCTCTGCTGGCCGCCGCCGTGCGCGCCGGCGCAGCCGCCGTGGATCGAGTCGGCGGCGATCGTCGCGCCGGGCATGCCGCCGGCCTTCGCGCCGGCCGAGCCGTTGCCGCCCGCACCGACGAAGCTGCCGCCCGCGCCCCCGCCGCCGCCCGCGCTCGGTGCGTTGCTGCCGTCGGCGATGCCCGCGGTGCCGGCGCGACACTGCACCGCGTTCGCACCCGGGCCATCGCCGGTGCGTCCGCTCGACGCGTCGATCGTGCCGCTCGTGGTGATCGTGATCGTCTGCGCCGACACGATCGCGAGCGGCCGCGGACCGGTGACCCCGAGCAGGTCCGAGATCGTGACCGTCGCCGCCTGCTTCACGCACAGCTCGCCCGCGGGCGACATCGCGACGTAGTCGCAGTCGCTGGCGGTGTCGAACGTCACCGGCGAGCTCACGACCCACTCGGTGGCCATGCCTTGCACGCACAGCGTCGCCAGGCCGCTGCCGTAGCAGTTCGGCGGCGCGTCCGGCCGCATCACGTCGCCGCCGGGGCCATCGGGCGGCGCGATCGCTCCGTCGGACGGCGACAACCCGTGCGTGAAGTTGCACGCGGCCAGCGCGAGCGCGACGAGCGAGGCCCCCCGGATGCCCACCTCGATATTGTAGCGCCCGGTTCGGGGAAGCGCGCCAGGAACACCACCCGGTACGAGGGCAACTTCGCGTATGTTCCCGCCGTGACGCTTCCTACGATCGAAGGTATTCGAACGGTTGCCGTGATCGGCGCCGGCACGATGGGCCACGGCATCGCTCACGTCGCCGCGGTGATGGGTGCTCGCGTGCGCCTGTTCGATGCGATGCGCGGCGCGGCCGAGGCCGGGATCGCGAAGATCGCGAAGAACCTCGCGAAGGGCGTCGAGCTCGGCAAGCTCGATGCCGCGACGCGGGACGCGGCGCTCGCGCGGCTCGAGCCCGTCGACGAGCTCGCGGTCGCGTGCCGTGGCATCGACTGCCTGATCGAGGCGGTACCGGAGCGGATGGACCTGAAGCAGGAGATCTTCGCAGCCGCCGAGCGCGACGCGCCGGCGCACGCGCTGCTCGCGACCAACACGTCCTCGCTGTCGATCGCGGAGATCGCGACCGCGGTGACCGATCCCGGCCGCGTGATCGGGATGCACTTCTTCAACCCGGTGCACGTGATGAAGCTCGTCGAGGTCGTCCGCCACGGGCGCTCGCACGCGCAGGCGATCGCGCTCGCGGTCGCGCTCGCCGAGAAGATGGGCAAGACGCCGATCGTCGTGACCGACAGCCCTGGCTTCGCGTCGAGCCGGCTCGGCCTCGTGCTCGGGCTCGAGGCGATGCGCATGGTCGAGCAGAACGTCGCGAGCGCCGCCGACATCGACACCGCGATGAAGCTCGGCTACGGCCATCCGATGGGCCCGCTCGAGCTGACCGATCTCGTCGGCCTCGACATCCGGCTCGGCATCGCCGACTACCTCGCGCGCACGCTCGGGCCGACGTTCACGCCGCCACAGCTGCTGCGCGATCTCGTCGCGGCCGGCAAGCTCGGCAAGAAGACCGGCGAGGGGTTCTATCGCTGGGGGGCGGACGGCAAGAAGCTATGACGGCGTCCGGAGAATAGGGAATAGGCAACAGGGAACCGAGAAGTCTGAAGTTCCGGAAATTCAGACCTCTCGGTTCTCTGTTGCCTATTCCCTATTGAGCCTACCGAGACTCGCTCAGCTCTGCGGCGGCGAGATCTGCGCCGCCGGCAGCGTCAGCGTCGTCAGCACCTTGATGATGCCGACGCCCGCGCCGCCGCCGCCGCCGCCCTGCGTCGCCTGCATGCCGACGGTCGCGGCGGTCGTGGCGGCGCCGCCGTTGCCGCCGTCGGCCCCGCCGCCGCTGCCGCCGGCTCCGCCGGCCGCCGCAGCCAGCGTGGTCGCGTTGGCGCCCGTGGTGCCGTCGACGCTGTTGCTCGAGCCGCCGCCGCCGGCGCCGCCGTTCGCGATGACGATGCCGGTCGACGGCATCGTCAGCGAGTGTGCCGCGATCACGATCAGGCCGCCCGAGCCGGCGCCGCCGCCGCCGCGCTTGCTCGCGGCCGCGCCGTAGCCGCCGGCGCCCGACGCGGTGACCGTGCCCGCGATCGTCAGCATGCCCTGGGTCGCGACGTAGAGCGCGCCGCCGCTGTCGCCCCCCGCGCCGCCGCCGCCCGGGCTGCCGTTGCTGCTGTCGCCGCCGTCGCCGCCCTCGCAGCCGCCGCGCAGCGTCGTCACCGCCGACGCGGCCGTGCCGGCCGTGCCGCCCGCGCTCGCGCCGCTCGTGCCGGCGCCGCCGGCCATGCCCGCGCCGCCGAACGAGGCGCCCGCACCGCCGCCGCCGCCGCCGTTCGCGCTCGCGCCGAACATCGCCGTCATCGGGGTGCACGAGCTGTCGTTCGCCGATGCACCCCTGATCGCGTTCGAGGCGTCGCTCTTGCTCGCGACCGACAGCGTCGCGCCTTGCTGGATCGTGATCGATTGCACGGCGACGAGCACGAGCGGGTTCGCGCCGATCGCCTGGACGGTGCCGGCGACCGTGATCGTGCCGCCCGCGATCACGCACACGGTGACGCCGCCGAGCTGCATCGTGTTCTCGTTCTGCGCGTCGCCCGAGCAGGCTTCGGTGTCGATCGTGTTGCCGTTGAGCATGGTCTGGTTCGTCGGGATCGTGCTCAGGCACAGCTGGAACGCCCCGGGCGGTCCGAAGCACATCGGCATCGTCAGCGCGTCGGGCGGCGCGTCGATCAGGCGCGCGTCGATCAGCTTGCCGTCGCCGGCAGGCACGCCCGAGGCGGCGCCATGGTGGAACTCGCAGCCGGCCAGCACGCACGCGAGCCACCACCTCATGTGTCGATCCTACAGGATCCGCAGCTCAGGCCGCCGCGGAGTGGGCAGATGCCACTTGCACTCGCTGACGGCGGCCGACCGCGAGCAGCGCCGGCACGAGCACGAGCGCGGTGAGCACGCAGGTGATCTCGCCGATCAGCGAGGCCGTGCCGAAGCCACGGATCGCGAGGTTGTCGCTGACGAGCAGCGATCCATACCCGATCATCGTCGTAAGCGAGCACACGAACACCGCGCTGCCGCTCGTACGCAGCGTGGTGATCGCGTCCGGGACGTCCTCGTGGTCGTGGCGGTGCGCGACGTTGATCGCGTAGTCGACGCCGATGCCGAGCGTGATCGGCAGCGCGATGAAGTCGAGGAAGTTGACCTTGAGGCCGAGCAGCGCGCACGCCGCGACCATCAGCAGCGAGCCCGAGATCGTCGCGAGCAGCACCGCGAGCGCGCGGCGGTTGCGGCCGACGAGCAGCACGACCATGATGACGAGCCCGCCGGCGGCGAGCGCGGTGACGAGCGGGCCATCGCGCTCGATCGACTCGAGGATGTCGGCGAAGATCACGCCGGCGCCCGAGGTCGTCACGATCTCGCCGTCGTCGAGCTTGAGCGCGCGCACCGCGTCCGCGAACCGCACCAGATCGTGCCCGTTCCACTCGTCGAGCTGGTTCGCCGGCCGGATCGAGACGAGGTAGCCGACGCGCCCGTCCTTCTCCGCGTACGTCGCGCGGAAGCTCGCCGGCAGGTTCTCGACGCGGATCGGCGTCAGGTCGTCGGGGGGCCGCAGCTCGGCGAGCTCGGCACGCTCGGCGCCGTCGAGCTGGCTGATCGCCGGATCGTCGAGCAGGTTGCGGATGTCGGCGAGCAGCGCGAGCCGCTGATCCTGATCGGGCGGCACGATGTCGAGGATCGACGTGATCGCGCCGATCGTCTCCTGCGCGGGCGGCTTGCCGACGTCGAGCTCGCGCAGCGCCTCGACGATGCGCGGCACCTGATCGAGGCGGTCCGCGGCGATGATCGTGCGGCCGGCGTAGCCGCGGCCGAAGTTGTCGTCGGAGATCTTCATCCACCGGCGCGCCTCGGTCGCGTCGTCGCCGGTCGACCGCAGGTTCTTGATGTCGTACTCGAACGGATCGTGCGCGACGTAGCGGACGACCGTGATCGTCGCGAACACGCCGACCACCGCGGCGACGCCGAGCACGACGCGCGAGCGCTTGAACCCGAGCAGCCGGACGAGCGCCGAGCCGATCACCGGATCGCCGCTGTGCGCGTGCGACTCGCGGCCGAACCGCAGGATCAGCGCGGGCAGCAGCGTGTACGACGCGACCCAGCACAGCAGCATGCCGATCGCGCCGATCACGGCGAAGTCGGCGAAGCCCTTGAAGCTCGTCGCCGCGAGCGAGCCGTAGGCGATCGCCGCGCCGAGCGACGCGACCGCGGTCGGCCGCAGCGTGCCGCGGATCGCCGCGGCGAGCGCGTCGTCGAGCGGCCGCCGCCGGCGCTCCTCGAGGTAGCGCGCGATCAAGAGGATCCCGTAGTTGATGCCGTTGCCGGCGATGATCGCGCCGAGGAACGCGGTCGCCGCGTTGAGGTGGCCGACCGTGAACACCGCGGCGCCGAACGCGGCGGCGGTCGCGACGCCGATCGTGCCGACCAGGATCGCGAGCAGCGACGCGCTGCGGAAGTAGAGCGCGAGCAACAGCGCGCACAGCACGCCGGTGACGATCGTCGACAGCACGATGCCCTTCGAGATCGCGCGGTGCTCGCCGAGCGCCGACACGACGCCGCCGGTGAAGCCGATCGCGACGCCGGGATGCGCGGCGATGACGTGCTCGCGCACGCGATCCATCGCCGCCATCAGCAGCTCGCCGTTCTTGGCATCGGTCGGCCCGAAGCCGGTGCGCACCTGGATCATCTCGGTCTTGCCGTCGGCGCTGACGTTCTGCGGGTGATCGAGCCGCGCCTCGGCGTCGTGCCGCTTCGCGCGCAGCTCGTCGAGCTCCTTGCGATCGGCGGCCTCGTCGGCCTTGTCGTCGTCCTCGTCGAGATCGACGTACAGCGGGTTCGCCGCGAGCTTCGCGGTGCGCAGCCGGTGCTCGAGCGCGTGCTTGGCCCGCTCGAGATCGGCGGTCGATACGAACAGGTGACGGTGTGCGCGCAGGAACGTGCGCAGCTCGGAGTCGTCCTCGTCGACGTTCTCGACGAGCCCGGCCGGGATCGCGCGCAGGCCGCCGGCCATCTCGCGCGCCGCGATCTCTCGCGTCTCCGGCGTCGGCGCCTGCAGCACCACGAGCACGGTATCGGTCGTCTTGAGCCGCGCCTCGAGCTTGCGCAGATCCTTCACCGCCGGCGCGTCCTGCGGGAGCAGGTACGAGAAATCCGCGTACAGCGGCAGCCGGTACGCGATCAGGTACGCGGCAAACGCGAGCACGATCGCGTGCACGCCGATGACCGCGAGCGCGTGCCGCCGGAGCCACCCGACATAGCGTCGGGCAACGGGGTCGGGCATCCGCGGCGACACGCGCCGAGCCTAGCGCTCCGTCGAGACCGCGGCTACCGCGATCGCTACCAGAGCACCTGCTGACGCGGGGCGCGGCCCGCGCGTTCCGGGCGCGATGCGCCGTGATGCCGGTCGCTGCCGTCGCGTGCCTTCGCCTGCAGCTCGGGTGCGAGCGCGTACGCGGCGAGCCGACCTGCGGACGGGGACTCGCGCTCGAGCGCGGCGACCGACATCGCGGTCACCGGATCGACCGGCCGGCCCTCGAGGCGGACCTCGAAGTGCAGATGCGGGCCGGTCGCGCGGCCGGTCGAGCCGACCTGGCCGATGCGATCGCCGGCGCTCACCTTGGCATGCTTCGCGACCTCGATCTTGCGCAGGTGCGCGTAGCAGGTGACGACGCCACCTCCGTGATCGACGTAGATGATGTTGCCGTAGCCGCTCTGGCGTCCGGCGAACACGACGACGCCGCTGCCGGCGACGTGCACGGGCGTCCCGGGATCGGCGCGGAAGTCGGTGCCGGAGTGGAACCGCGGCGTGTGGCGGATCGGGTCGTCGCGCCAGCCGAACCCGGAGCTCTCCTCGAGCACCGGCGAGGTCGTCAGCATCGACAGGTCCGGTGCCGGCGGCTTGGCCTCGTTCGCCCACGCGATCAGCTGGTCCTCGGTGCGGTGTGCGAGATCACGCAGCGACAGCTCGGCCGACACGACGCGATCGACGAGCACGTGCGGCACGAGCTGCTCGAGCTCGCCCGCCGCGCGCGCGAGCACGGACGTCACGAGCTCGGCGCCCGGCACGGGCGGCGCGGGCGTGCTCGCGGCCGCGCCGGGCGCGCCAAGCGGAGTGACCAGAGCGGCGAGGAGGACGATACGACGCATGCGGGAACTT
>JBLMXA010000930.1:0-6433 GCA_050257515.1 Acidobacteriota bacterium
CCTCGGCGTCGTAGGCCAGCGGCAGGCTGTCCTTGCCGATCACGTCGATGTCGCACTGGTAGAACTCGCGGTAGCGGCCCTTCTGGGCCCGCTCGCCGCGGTACACGCGCTGGATCTGGTAGCGCCGGAACGGGAAGTTGAGCTTCGCCTCGTGCTCGGCGACGTAGCGCGCCAGCGGCACGGTCAGATCGAAGCGCAGCGCGAGCTCGGGCAGCTTGCCGGCGTCCGTCCCGGATTGCTTGAGCGCACCGGTCGACTGCACGAAGTACACCTGCTTCTCGGTCTCGCCGCCGGACTTCGTCAGCAGCACGTCGGTCAGCTCGAACGCGGGAGTCTCGACGGGCAGGTAGCCGAACCGCTCGAAGCCACGGCGGATCGTGTCGAGCATGCGCTGGAACGCGATCTGCTGCGCCGGCAGGAGCTCGAGCACGCCGGGCGGGGTGCGGGGCTGGACGGGCATGGGGCTAGCTGCTTACCACGTCGCTAGCGCCGCAGCGTGCGAACCAGGACATACGCCGCGGTGAACACCAGCGCTGCCCCGCCGGTGACCAGCCACCACGGCGAGCCCTCGTCACCGCCCGGCGGTGCGACGGCCGGCGCGGGCGACGCGGTCGGTGCGGCGCCGGCGGCGGGCACCGCGGGCGCTCGCGCGGCGAGGGGCACGCTGGGCCCCTCGGTCCAGGTCGTCGTCTCGATCGGCGTGCCGTCCGCGCGGATCGCGGTGACCTCGATGCGATCGCCGGTCACCGTGACGCGCAGGTAGTGCAGCACGCGCTCGAACTTCTTGACCGCGTCGGCGTCGACCGGGTTCGGCTTGGGCCGCCGCGGATAGAGCGGCGCGCCGCCACCGCCGGTGACGAAGTAGCGGATCCCGGCGTTCTCGGCGCGCTCGTAGACGTGATCGTGACCGGAGAACACGGCGGTGACCTGGTACTTCTCGAACAGCGGGGTCCACCGCTCGCGCAGATCGCGCGCGCCGCCGTGCAGCGAGATCGAGAACGGCGGGTGGTGCATCACGACGAAGATGTGGCGGATCGCCGGATCCTGGCGCGCCGCGGTCAGCTCGCGCTCGAGCCACGCGGTCTGATCGGTGAGCGCGAAGCTGTACTCGTTGGAGTCGAGGACCAGGAACCGCGCGCTCGCGTACGTGAACGCGTAGTAGCGCTCGGTGTCGCCGCCGTTCTCGGGCACCGAGAAGTATTCGCGGTAGCTATCGGCGGTGCGGCCCCTGCCCTGGCGGTCGTGGTTGCCGAGCGCCGGGAAGAACACGTTGTCGCGCAGCAGCTGGTTCTCGACGTCGAAGAACTGCTGCCACTCGTCCTGGCGGTAGCCCTCGTCGACCATGTCGCCGGTGCCGAGCACGAAGTCGGGCACCTCCTGCGCCATCCGCTCGACGACGCGGCGGTGCTGGTCGATGCCGTTGCGCGAGTCGCCGACGACGACGAACGAGAACGGCACGTCCTTGCCGACCGGCGGTGCGGTCGCGAACTCGCCGTCCCAGGTCTGGCCGGCGCTCTCGACCCGGTAGCGATAGCGGCTCGACGGCACGAGGCCGTCGACGCGCGCCTCGACGACGGGCGCCGCGGGGACGTCGATCGTCTTGGCACCGCCGGGGCCGGTGACGGTGAGCTTGCCGGGGACGACCTCGTCCATCTCCCACATCACCGTGATCGACGTCGGCGCCAGGTCCTGCAGGTACGGCCCCTTGAGCATCTTCGGCGCCGCGTCCGCGGCCGCCACCGCCGCCGCGAGCACGCAAGCGCATGGAATCGCTCGCCTCATACCCGGAGCCGAGCCTAGCACGGGATTTTCTTTGCCTGCTTGCTAATTATTAGCGGCTGCGCTAATCACTTGGCCGTGAGCCACGCGCCGTCGCTCGCCGACATCGAAGCGGTGTTCGCCGCGCTCGCGCACGAGGCGCGCCGCCACGTCGTGCTGCTGCTGTCCCAGCTCGGCGGCGAGCTGCCGAGCGGCTACCTCGCCGCGCACTTCCACCACAGCTGGCCGACGACGACGCGCCACCTCAAGGTGCTCGAGGACGCCGGGATCGTGCACGCGCGCCGCGAGGGGCGCGGCAGCCACTACCGGCTCGACCGCGACCGCCTGCGCGACGTGGTCGGCGGCTGGCTGCGGCTCGTCGAGCCGGTCGGCCCCGAGCAGACATGGACCTCGAGCGGGCCCAAGACGACGGCCGCGCTCGCGCAACGTTCTCGCAAGCCCAGAGCCAAGAAGAAAGGATCCAGGCCGTGAAGATCTTCCGCATCGACGTCGAAGTCTCGAACCTCGACCAGGCCGCCGAGCTCTACCAGAAGCTGCTCGGCGATCCCGGCAAGCGCCACCCCGGCGCGCGCCACTACTTCAACTGCGGCGGCGTCGTGCTGTGCGTGCTCGATCCGACCCAGGGCGGCATCAAGCCGACGCCGTCGAACGAGATCTACTTCGCGGTCGACGATCTCGGCCCCGTCCACGCCCGCGCGAAGGCGCTCGGCGCGCTCGCGCCGTTCCAGGTCCACGGCCAGCCCGCCGGCGACATCCTCCAGCGCCCGTGGGGCGAGCGATCGTTCTACGTCACCGACCCGTGGGGCAACGAGCTGTGCTTCGTGCAGGAAGGCACGCTCTACACGTGAGCATCGCGTGAAGCGCCAGGCGCTCGCGCGCGCGTCGGCTAGCGTTGGGACATGCGCTCGCTCGCGTTGGTGATGCTGGCTGGCTGCTCGTTCATCGGGGTGACTCCCCCGCCCGAGCAGCCGGCGGTCGGCACGCCGATCGAGTGCACCGACGAGATGACCGCGCCGGTCCTCGACGGCATCACCGGCGTCGTCTCGGCATTCGCCGGCGTGGCCTCGCTCCGCTCCGACTGCCCCGAATGCGGACTCGACCGTGCCTCGGGGATCGGCGGGCTCGCGGTCTCCGCGATCCTGGTGTTCTCTGCGGCCTACGGCACCAAGCAGGTCGGCGAGTGCCGCGACGCCAAGGCGCGGGCACACCAGCGCCGCAACTAGAGCGCTAGCGGTAGCGCATCGACGCTAGCGCGCCGACGAGGTCGCGGGCGGACTCGCGCGTGTAGCCGTAGCGCGAGATCAGCGCGTCGAGCGCGGCCTGGGCGCGCGTGCGCGAGTCGGCGTTGAGGTGGCTCTCGTTGCCGGAGAGCAGCACGACGAGATCCTGCACGCCCTTCGCGATCACCTTGCGGTGCTTCTCGAAGTACGCGTCCTTCAGCTTGCGCAGCAGGTCGGCGAAGATCTCCGACAGCACCGGCTTCTGGCCGCGGTGATCGAGCGACCACGCGCCGATCTTCGCGATCAGCGACTGCCGGAAGTCGTCGGCGCGGCCGCTGATCTCGAGCGTGCGCTCGACCTCGCGCATCATGCCCTCGTCGGGATCCTCCATGCGCCCGGTGCCGACGTTGCGCACCTTCTCCTTCTTGATCGCGTGCATCACGTGGGTGACGTAGCGCTCGAACACGCGTGCGTACTCGCTCTCCTCGACGAGCCCGACCGCGACGCGCACCTCGTCGTCGATCTTGTCGAACAGCCGGCCCTTCGCGACGTCGGCGAGCTTCTTGTGATCGTGATAGCCGCCGGGCTGCACGTCCTGGCGCAGGAACTCGTACAGGCTCGTCTGCTTGCACAGCTCGACGATCTCGTCGAGCACGACGAGCGGCGAAACATATGCGTATCGAGAAGACCCGGCGGCCGCGAGCAGCACGGTCTGCATCTCGCGCGGCGACGCGCCGACGCGCCCCTCGTAGATCGGGTACGTGTCGGACTCGTGGAACAGGTCCTTGATGTGCGCGGCGAGCTCGCGCGCGCGATCGGGCGACAGGTCCTCGGGCACCTGCCCCGTCGAGTACAGCTCGGCCTTGTCGAGCGGCGACAGCTTGCCGATCACCTCGGCGAGCGTCGACGGGAAGCGCTCGATCTGCGGCTTGCGCATGCGCGACAGCACCGCCCACAGGGCCGCGACGTACGCGGTGTGCGGCGCGACGTGCTTGCCGCCCGCGGCCTCGCGCAGGCGCTCGCGGTACAGCGCTTCCTCGTGGCGGACGTCGAGGATGAACGGCACGCGAACGAGCTCGATGCGGCCCTTGAAGCTCTGGAAGTCGGGGATCTCGCGAAAGGCCGCGAGGTGGATGTCGTTGCAGCTACCGAGGAACACGAGATCGAGGAACAACGTCGAGCTCGTCATCGACAGCGCCGCGCGCTCGACGGTGGTCAGCAGGTACTTGTAGTGCTCGAGCGGGCGCTTGAGCAGATCGTCGAACTCGATCATGCCGCGGTTCGCACCGACGACCTCGCCGCCGTACTCGTGCAGCGACACCGATTGCAGCGACGGCGGCAGCGCGCCGAGCGAGCGGTCGGCCGTGATCTGGCGCTCGCTCGCGTCGACCGACAGCTGCGGCTCGACCGTGACCCACGCCTGGCGATACCGGTGAGACACCTCGAACCGCTCGACGCGGATGTGGCGCAGGACCTGGACGTAGTCGCCCTGGTAGCTCGCGAGCAACGCGTCGTAGATCGCGCGGTTCCTCGGCGACAGCGAGCCCGTGCGCAGGTAGTCGCTGACGTTGAAGCCCTTGAGGTTCGCGGTCAGCTTGTCGATGATCTTGAGCCGCTCGTCGAGCGGCACGAGCAGCAGCGGATGATCGCGCAGCTCGTCGGGCAGCCGCGCGTCGACCTGCTCGTCGGGCAGGAACGCGAACGACTCGAGGTTCTCGATCGCCGCCTGGCCGCCGAACCCGATGCCGCCGCGGGTCGACTTCTGCGTCGGGAAGATCCACGAGAACCGGTACAGCGCGCCCTCCTCGAGCGTCGAGTAGTGCTCGAGCGCGCGGCCCAGGCAGCGGATGAACGTCGACTTCGCCGAGCCGTTCGGGCCGTGGAGCAGGATCAGCTTGTTCGGCCGGCCGTCCTGCACGAACGAGCGCAGCACGCGGTAGACCTGGCCCTGCACCGCCTCCTGACCGAACAGGCGGTCCTCGCCGCTGGCCCACGGCGCGTCGAACAGCTTCCACCGGCGCACCTCGCCCCACGGGTAACGCACGGTCTCGCTGCCGTAGTGGTCGTAGCAATCGACGACGTACTGGGTCGAGCTGCGCAGCTGGCGCTGGGGCTCGGCGAACACGAGCGCGAGGTACTCCGCGAACGACAGGACGCGGCGGTTGCGCGTGAAGTCCTCGCGGACGGCGTCGTGCAGGGCGACCAGCGTCTGCTTGACCTCCGGAGGCACCTCGCTCATGGCACGAAGTTACCGCGGATCGAGATCAGTTCGCGGCGACCTGGATCGAGATCGGCTGCTTCTTGGGATGGCAGCTGCTCGGATCGCACACGCCGAACTTGAAGCAGCCCTTGATCTCGTAGGTGCCGGCCTTGTCCGACGTCTCCTTGATCGCGAGCTGCAGCGTCTTCTCGCTGAACGCCACCGCGTCGGCCTTCGCGAGCTCGGCCTTCGCGAGCTTGACGCCGGGAGGGGCCTCGAGCGCGAGGCTCATCGGATACTCCTGCGAGATGTGAAAGTTCGGTGCGGGCGTCACCGTGACGGTCGCGGTGCCCTCGGTGCCGGCCTTCGCCTCGGCCTTGCCGACCTGCAGCGTGCCTTCCTCGGGCGAGATGTGGCGCTTGGGGTCGTCGTTGTCCGTACACGCGGCGACCGCGCCGCCGCTCGCCGGCTGCGCGGCCTGGGTCGGCACCGGAGCGCCTCCCTGGGCGCCGGGCACGGCGATCTTCTCGCCCGCACCGCCCGCCGTCGGCGCCGGCGCCGGCTTCTCCTGGTTGCCTGCAGACTTCGAGCAACTCGCGGCCGCGGCGATCACCACGGCGAAGGTGGCCATTCGAATCATGCCGAGAAGATAGCCGATTTGCGCCGTGCTACCATCGCAGAACGGTGAGAAGGGCTCAGCAGCTCGGGCGCTATCACCTGCTCGACCGCATCGCGTTCGGTGGGATGGCGGAGATCTATCGCGCCAAGACGTTCGACGCGAACGGCCAGCCGCACCTGGTCGCGGTCAAGCGCGTGCTCGCCCACCTCGCCGAGGACGACGACTTCATCCAGATGCTCGTCGACGAGGCCAAGATCGCGAGCGTGCTGCGCCACCAGAGCATCGCGCGCGTCTACGAGTTCGCGCGCGCGCACGGCGAGTACTTCATCGCGATGGAGCATGTCGACGGCAAGGACATGCGCACCGTGCTCGAGCGCTGCCGCAGCAAGAAGAAGCCGATCCCGCCCGAGCACGCCGCGTACATCGCGGCCGAGGTCGGCGCGGCGCTGCACGCGGCGCACTCCGCCGTCGACTCGCGCGGCCGCCCGCTGCGCATCATCCACCGCGACGTGTCGCCGTCGAACATCATCTGCAGCTACGCCGGCGAGGTGAAGCTGTGCGACTTCGGCATCGCGAAGGCGACGCTGTCGCGCGTGACGACGAAGACCGGCGTCA
>JBLMXA010000931.1:0-9785 GCA_050257515.1 Acidobacteriota bacterium
GGGCCGTCGACCAGCTCGCCGCGCGGCGACAGCGTCGCGATCCGCGAGTAGACCGCAACGCCGAACCAGATCTCGCACGCGCCCGCCGCGAGCCGCGCGATCGAGCCGCCCTGCTCGAACCGCGTGCCGGCGATCACCGCGGCCTCGAGGCCGGCTCGGAGCTCGGCGTGGCCGCACGCGAGCTCGACCCGCTCGTGCGGCGCCGGCGCGAAGTCGACCGCGATCTCGTCGCGCGCGAGCGTCATCGCGCGCGTCAGGACGTCGCGCGTGAACGTGTCCTCGTCGGCGCTCGCGCGGAACGACCGCAGCAGCGCTCGGTACAGCGCCGGCGTCGGATACGGCCCCGCGTAGCGCAGCGCGCGCACGCCCGCGCGCTCGGCGCGGCGCGCGATCTCGTTGAGCAGCAGGCCGCCCGCTCCCGGCGGCAGCTTCGCCGGCTCGGCGACGACCGGGATCGCGGTCGGGCGCTCCCAGTCGAGCTCCGACATCGCGGTGACCGGGCGCCCGGCGTGCTCGATCACGTGCGCGCGGCCGAGGAGCGGGTGCTGTACGAGATCGCGCGAGATGGCGATCGTGCCGAGCTTTAGTGGATCCACAGCCAATGGTTTGGCATGGTTCGGCCTCCCATGAAGTTAGGGATCGTCAAGGAGACCCGGCCCGACGAGCGCCGCGTCGCCGCGTCGCCAAACGTCGTCGGGAAGTGGACGAAGGCGGGCTGGACCGTCGAGGTCGAGCGCGGCGCAGGCGCGGGCGCGAGCTTCCCGGATTCGCAGTACGAGGCCGCCGGCGCGAAGATCGTCGAGCGCGCCGCCGCCTGGAGCGCGGACATCGTGCTCAAGGTCCGCCCGCCGGACGAAGCCGAGATCGGCCAGCTGCGCGAAGGCGGCTGCCTGATCTCGTTCCTCTACCCGGCGCAGAACGAGCCGCTCGTCGCCAAGCTCGCCGCGCGCAAGGTCACGTGCCTCGCGATGGACCAGGTGCCGCGGATCAGCCGCGCGCAGAAGATGGACGCGCTGTCGTCGATGGCGAACATCTCGGGCTATCGCGCCGTGATCGAGGGCGCGGGCCGGTTCTCGAGCTTCTTCACCGGCCAGTTCACCGCGGCGGGCAAGGTGCCGCCGGCGAAGGTGCTGATCATCGGTGCCGGCGTCGCCGGGCTCGCCGCGCTCGGCGCCGCGAAGGGCCTCGGCGCGATCGTCCGCGTGTTCGACGTGCGCGCCGCGACCGAGGATCAGGTGAAGTCACTCGGCGGCGAGTTCCTCACCGTCTCGATCAAGGAGAGCGGCGAGGGCCAGGGCGGTTACGCCAAGGAGATGAGCAAGGAGTTCCTCGACGCCGAGTACGCGCTGTTCCGCGCGCAGGCCAAGGAGGTCGACATCGTCATCACGACGGCGCTGATCCCCGGCAAGCCGGCGCCGAAGCTCTGGCACAAGGACATGGTCGAGCTGATGAGGCCGGGCTCGGTCGTCGTCGATCTCGCGGCGGAGCAGGGCGGCAACTGCGAGTACACCAAGCCCGGCGAGGCGGTCGTCGAGCACGGCGTCACGATCATCGGCTACACCGACCTGCCGAGCCGCATGGCGTCGGTCGCGAGCGACCTCTACGGCATGAACCTGTGGCACTTCCTCGAGGAGATGGGCGGTGCGAGCGGGTGGAAGATCGATCACGAAAACGACGCGGTGCGCCCCGCGCTCGTGCTCGAGAAGGGCGACAAGAAGTGGCCGGCGCCGCCGATGAAGAAGGCCGAGCCGGCCGCCGCGCCGAAGCCGGCCGCGGCACCGAAGCCGGCGGCGAAGCCCGCCGAGGCAGCGAAGCCCGCGGCCAAGCCGGCACCGTCAGGGGGCCACGGCGCGCCGGCGGCCGCGCCGAGCCGCAGGTCGGGCGTGATCCTGTCCGTGCTCGGCCTCATCGCCGCGGCCGGCTTCCTCGCGCTGCGACTCGGGCGCGCCGACTCGGCGATGTCGGAGGACACGGTCGCGCTGATCCAGCACGCGACGATCTTCGTGATGGCCGTGTTCGTCGGGTTCCAGGTCGTGTGGAACGTGACGCCGGCGCTGCACACCCCGCTGATGAGCGTGACGAACGCGATCAGCGGCATCATCGTCGTCGGCGGCCTGCTCGACGGGCGCGGCGAGCTTCACGCCTCGGTCGCGGTCGCGCTCGTCGCGACCTTGTTCGCCACCATCAACATCGCCGGCGGGTTCATCGTCACGCGGCGCATGCTCGCGATGTTCAGGAAGTAACCGATGAGTACCTTCATCGAGCTCTCGAACGTCGCCTACATCATCGCCGCGGTGCTGTTCATCCTCGCGCTGCGCGGGCTGTCCAGCCAGGAGACCGCGCGGCGCGGCAACCTCTACGGCATCGTCGGCATGGCGATCGCGATCGGCGCGACGTTCGCGCGGCCGGGGCTGGATTTTCATCCCGGGTTGATCGGCGCGATCATCGTCGCGTGCGCGATCGGCGCGACGATGGCGCTGCGCGTCGGCATGACGCAGATGCCGGAGATGGTCGCGCTGCTCCACAGCTTCGTCGGCCTCGCCGCGGTGCTCGTCGGCTTCTCGCTGCAGCTCGCGACGATCGGCAAGCTCGACGAGAAGATCGAGGTCTACGTCGACGTCATCATCGGCGCGATCACGACCACCGGCTCGGTGCTCGCGTTCTTGAAGCTGCGCGGCTCGGTCTCCGGCAGGCCGCTGCTGCTGCCGGCGCGGCACTTCTTGAACCTCGCGATGCTGATCGCGATCGTCGTGCTCGGCGTGCTCTACGTGCGCGAGACGCAGGACTGGCAGCTCGAGGCCGCGACCGCGATCGCCGGCGTGCTCGGCGTCCACCTCGTCGCCGGGATCGGCGGCGCCGACATGCCGGTCGTCGTGTCGATGCTGAACAGCTACTCGGGATGGACCGCGGCCGCGGCCGGCTTCATGCTCGGCAACGACCTGCTCATCATCACCGGCGCGCTCGTCGGCTCGAGCGGCGCGATCCTGTCGTACATCATGTGCCGCGCGATGAACCGTTCGATCTGGAACGTGATCTTCGGCGGCTTCGGCGCGGCGCCTCCGGCGGGCGCGAAGAAGCCCGCCGCGCAGCCCGCGGGCGATGTCCAGGAGATCGACGCGGCGACGCTCGCGGCGAAGCTGAAGGAATCGAAGACCGTCATCATCGTCCCCGGTTACGGCATGGCGGTCGCGCGCGCGCAGCACGCGGTGCGGGAGCTGACCGAGGTGCTGCGCGGCAAGGGCGTCAGCGTGCGGTTCGCGATCCACCCGGTCGCCGGCCGCCTGCCGGGCCACATGAACGTGCTGCTCGCCGAGGCGAACGTGCCGTACGACATCGTGCTCGAGATGGACGAGATCAACCACGACTTCCCGACGACCGACGTCGCGATCGTGATCGGCGCCAACGACATCGTGAACCCCGCGGCCGAGGACGATCCGACGTCGCCGATCGCGGGCATGCCCGTGCTCCAGGTGTGGAAGTCGCACCTCGTGATCGTCAACAAGCGCTCGCGTGCGGCGGGCTACGCCGGCATCGACAACCCGTTGTTCTACAAGCCGGTGACGAAGATGCTGTTCGGCGACGCGAAGGATGCGATCGAGAAGGTCGTCGCGGCGCTGAAAGCGTAGCCGCCACCGCGCCTGTCCGTCTGATAACCTGGACGGATGCGGCGACCTGGCAGCGACCAGACCACCGCCATCGAGCAGCGCCCGGATCCGCAGGCGCCCCGCGATGCGGACGACGACACGCCGCTGCCCGATCGGTTCGAGGCGGTGGCCGTGATCGGCCGCGGCGGCATGGGGCGGGTCGTGCGCTGCCTGGATCGCTCGCTCAACCGCGAGGTCGCGGTCAAGATGCTCGCCCGGCGCGAGAGCAGCGACGCGCGCCAGCGGTTCCTGCGGGAGGCGCGCGCGATCGGGACGCTCCACCATCCGCACATCGTGACCGTCCACGACGTCGCGCCGTCGGGCGAGTACCTCGTCATGGAGCTCGTCGAGGGCGAGTCGCTCGAGGCGCGGCTCCGCCGCGTGGGGAAGCTCCCGGCACCGGAGGTCCATCGCATCGGCGGCGAGCTGCTCGCCGCGCTCGCCGCCGCGCATCGCGAGCACATCGTTCACCGTGACGTGAAGCCGGCGAACATCCTGCTCGACGGCCGCGGCACCGTGAAGCTCACGGACTTCGGCATCGCGTCGTTCGGCGATAGCGACATCACGCACACCGGCCAGGTGATCGGAACGCCCGCGTACATGGCTCCCGAGCAGCTGCGCGGCGGCCACACCGACGAGCGCGCCGACATCTATGCCGCGGGCGCGACGCTGTTCGAGGCGGCGAGTGGCACGCGGCTGTTCAAGGACGGCACGCGCGAGCCGGATCCGGCGCGTGCCGTGCTCGCGAGCACGGGCGATCCGGTGCTCGCGGCGGCGATCGAGCAGGCGGTGCGCGAGACCCCGTCGGAGCGGTTCTCGAACGCGCACGAGTTCGCGCTCGCGCTCGCGCGCCGCCCGCGGTCGCGCCGCCGCGGGCGTGTCATCGCGGCCGCCGTGGTGCTCGCGGCCGCCGGCGGAGGCGCGCTCGTGCTGCGCGCGCGAGGCGCGAGCGACGACGGCGCGGCGTCCGCGACGCGGGTCACGATCGCGCTGCTGCCGTTCGACGACCGCGTCGGCGATCCGCGGCTCGACTTTGCCGCGTCGGGGCTGCCGCACCTGCTCGGCGAGCAGCTCGCGCACGTCGACCGACTCGACGTGCTCGGCTACTACCGCGTGCGCGCGCATGTCACGGGCGCGGCGGCGCCGCTGGCCGCGTGGCGCGACGCGGCGCGCACGATGGGCGCCGATGTCGACGTCCGCGGCGAGCTCACGCCCGGCGCGAGCGGGGTCCGTGTCTCCGTGATCGTCGAGCACAGCGACGGCCGGCTGCTCGACCGCATCGATCGCGAGGTCCCGGTCGATCGCATTCCTGCGACGGTCGAGGGGCTCACGTCGGCGATCGCGAGCACCGCGCTCGGCGCACCGCTGTCGCTGGCGCCGAACGCGGCCCGTGGCTTCGAGATCGAGCGCGAGCTCGAGCTCGGGATCGGCGCACTCGAACGCATGGATCTCGCGACCGCGCGCGAGCACCTGGACGCGGCCGTCACGCGCGACGACACGCTCGCGGAGGCGCACTACTACCTCGCGATCCTCGACTGGTGGCAGCAGCCGCCGCCAGAACATCCCGAGCGTCACATCGAGCGCGCGCTCGCGGGCCAGATGCCGCCCGCGCAGCACGACTTCCTCGTCGGGCTCGGCATGCTCGAGGACCTGCAGTACCCGCATGTCGTCGAGTACTTCCGCGATCTCGCGAGACGCTGGCCCGACGATCGCGACATCCAGTACGGACTGTTCGAGGCGCTGTTTCACGGCGGCGCTCCGGCCGAGGCGATGCAGGTGTACCGCCGCCTGCGCGAGCTCGCGCCGCAGTTCTACGTCGGCATCGATCACGTGCTGCTCTATTACACGACGCGCGGCGACACCAACGGGATGACGTGGCTGCGCGCGCACTGGGATCCGGCGGCCCGCGATCGCTCGTTCTTCGAGGCGCGCGTGCTCGTCGCCGAGCAGCAGTACGCCGATGCGGTGCGGGCGCTCGAGCGGGCGGTCGAGGAAGACCGCGGGGCGGGCTTCGCGATCCGGCGCATGCTCGTCGAGAGCTATGCGGCCACCGGCCAGCTCGCGCTCGCGCTCGAGACCAACGACGGCCTCGCCGCGACCGATCCCGAGTACCGCGCGCTCGCCGCGTACGCGCTGCACATCGCGCGAGGCGAGCCGATGCGAAGCGACGACATGCGCGGCCTGCGCGATCAGGCGCGCCACGCGATCGAGCTCGGGATCCCCGACGTCAAGGTGTGGGCGGCGCGCCTCGATCTGGTCGCGCTCGACCTGCCGGGCGGCAACGCCGACGATCTACGCGAGGACGCGCAGGGCAGGCCGCTCCAGGGCCGCATCGTCGGGCACGACGTCGGCGCGACGATGCTCGCCGGCGCGCTCGACGACTCGCGCACGCTCGCCGCCGCCTCGCGCAGCGCGTTCCCGCAGGTCGCGGCGACCGCCGAGGCGATCGCGGCCGAGCAGCGTGGCGATCCACGCGCGGCGATCACCGCGTGGCGGCGCGCGCTGGATCTCAACAGCGACGGCCGGCTGCAGCTGCTCGCGTGGTACGCGCTCGCCGCGGACCTCCGCGCGACCGGTGATCGAGCCGGCGTGATCGCGGCGTGCGACGAGGTGATCCTGCCGCGGGTGTTCACGTGGGCGTGGGCCTCGACCGTCGCCACGTGCCTGGACTGGTCGGCCGAGGCGGCGAGCGCGCTCGGCCGAGCGGACGACGCGAACCGCCGCTGGCGCAGCCTGCTCGCGATCCGCACCCACGCGCCCGCCGACGACGAGCTGGTGCACGCGGCGCGCGCGGCGCTGGCCGCCCCCGGAGCGTCGCGCTGACGTGGGGGTACGCTCCGGCCATGTCGCCGACGCAAGATCGACCCGACCTGCTCGAGGTCGACTGGTCGAAGCTGCCCGCACCTGTCGACGACGGCGCGGCGCGCCACCTCGAGGGCATGACGATCCCCGCCTTGGACCTCGCGGCGACCGACGGGCGCAGCGTCGCGCTCGCGACGCTGCGCGGGCGCGTCGTCGTGTTCGCCTATCCGCGGATTGGGCGCCCGGGCGACCCGGCGCTCGTCGACGACTGGGACGACATCCCCGGCGCGCGCGGCTGCACGCCGCAGAGCTGCGCGTTTCGCGATCTGCACGCACAGCTGCTCGCGGCCGGCGCCGCGGCGGTGTTCGGGCTGTCGACGCAGGACACCGACTACCAGCGCGAGGCGGCCGTGCGGCTGCACCTGCCGTACGCGCTGCTGTCGGATCACGACCTCGCGCTCGTGCGCGCGCTGCGGCTGCCGACGATGGAGGTCGCCGGCCACACGCTCATCAAGCGGCTCGCGATGGTGATCGACGACGGCCGGATCACGAAGGTGTTCTATCCGGTGTTTCCGCCCGACCGGAACGCGAGCGACGTGCTCGGGTATCTGCGTGGTGAGCGGTAGCGCGCGAAACGGCGTACGATCGGAGTGTGAGGTGGCTGTGGATCGCGGTCCTCGTGAGTACGGGCTGCGATCACCTTCTCCAGCTCGATCCGATCGCGCCGGTCTCCGGCGACGGCGGCGTTCGCGGCGATGCCGTCGGCGGCGGCGCCTGCCCCGCGGCGGGAAGTGCGCCGCAGTTCGGCGGCACGACGGCGCTCGTCGCTTCGCCGTGCCTGTCGTACACGCTCGGCGGCCCGCCGTGGCCGCCCGCGACCGGTAGCCTCGCGGTCGCGCAATGCAGCGGCAACGTCGTCAGGTTCGATGGCGGCATGCAGGTCGTCCAGACCGGCCCCACCGGGGCCAACGCTCCGCGGCTGACCGGCCACGGCGAGCTGTTCGGAAACCGGCTCGGCACGATCGATCTCTACACGCAGGCGGGTCAGGTCGATACCTGGAACGCCGGGGTCGCGCAGGCGTTCACCGGCGCGACGATCACCGTCGACGATGTCGTCAGCGCGCCCTCGGGAGCGCCGATGGACACGGACCGGCACATCCTGCTCTACCACAGCGGCACGATCGCGGAGTACGCCGCGTCGGGCGCGAACAGCTGGACGCTGGTCGCCACGCTCGCCGCTCCGCAGCTCGGCCAGACCCCGAACGGAGCGCCGTGGCTGTCGAGCGACGGGCTGCGCATGGTGTTTCCGAGCTTCGCCGGCGTGTACTACACGTCGCGCGCCGCGCTCGGCGATCCGTTCCCGGCGGCGCAGCAGGTGCTTGCGGCCGGGACCAAGTCGTACGGCGAGTTCCCGTGGCTCTCGGCGAACTGCGCGCACCTCTACTACACCGACAGCTTCGACGGGAACGTCTACTCGGTCGACCGGCTGAAATAGCCGCCAGCCGAACATCACAGCACCACGTAATCGATCGCGAGCCCCGCCGCCGCCCCCGCGACGATGAGCCCGCCGATCGCGAACGCGCGCTTGCCGAGCGCCCGCGTGCCCATGCCGAGCGCGAGCGATGACTTGACGAACGTGTTCATAGCGACCGCGATGAAGATCGCGAACGTCGCGACCTCGCCGGCGACGCCGCCGGCCGCGAGCTTGGACGTCGACAACGTCACCGCATCGACGTCGGTCGTGCCGCCGATCGCGGACGCGAGGTACAGGCCCTGGTCGCCGAGGTAGTGCTGCGCGGCCTTCGTCGCGAGCAGGATGACCGCGAAGATGACGCCGAACCGGATCGCGGTGCCGAGCTCGAACGGGTTCCCCACGGTGACGCCGTCGCCGGCCGCGGCGCCGTCGACCTTGCGATAGGTCGCGAGCGCGCCGATCGCCGCGCCGAGCGCGGAGCCGACCGCGGGGATCGCGACCTGCGCGACGAGCGGCGGATCGGCGATCGCGACGAGCACGATCACGCGCACGCTCATCACCATCGACGCGATCGCGATCGCGCCGGCGGCGACCGGCACGAGCGCGTCGTTCGCCTTCGCGCGGCCGGCGAACGCCATCGTCACCGCCGTCGACGACACGAGCCCGCCGAGCGCGGCGCTCGCGAGCAGCCCGCGGCCCGGTCCGAGCAGGCGCATCGCGACGTAGCCGATGAACGACAGGCCCGAGATCATGACGACCATGAGGCCGACGTCGAACGGATTGATCGCGTCCCACGGGCCCATCGCGTGGCGCGGCAGCAGCGGGAGCACGACCGCGGCGACGATCAGGAACTTGACGGTCGCCGAGAAGTCCTCGCGCGACACGCGCGACGCGATGCCGTGCAGCCACTGCTTCGACGACAGCAGGAACGTCATCACGACACCGAGCGCGACCACGATCAAGAACCGCGTCTGCATCGGCTGCATCGCATCGTGACTCGCGGCGAGCGTGCCGAGCAGGAACGTCGCGATCACCGAGGCCTCGGTGGTCACGCCGTGGTCGTGGTGCTCCTTGACGTCGTTCGCGTAGGAGATCGCGACCAGCACGACGATCCCGGCGAGCGCGACCAGCGGCAGCCACGTCGACACCGGCTCGAGCAGCGCCGACAGCGCGCCGATCAACGCGACGATCGGGTACGTTCGCACGCCGCCGAACATCGAGCTCGGGTGCTCGGGGCGCTTCTGTTCGCGCTCGAGCCCGACGAGGATGCCCACCGCGAGCGCCGTCGCGATCGCCAGGTGAGGTTCGTAGGGCTCCACACTACGAGTGTGGTACGAATCCCGCCTGATGTGGCAGCCGCCCGAGCGTATCAAGCACGAGGTCGAGGCGGCCTCGTGGCCGAGCGCCGAGCAGGCGGCCCACGCCCGGCTGTTCCAGCCGATCTCGATCGGCCCGCGCACCGCGCGCACGCGCACCTGGGTGCCGGCGATGGTGCCGTGGCGCGCGACCGAGGACGGCTTCGTCACCCCCGACGTGCTCGACTGGTACCGGCGGTTCGCCGAGGGCCGCCCGGGCGTGCTCGTCGTCGAGGCGACGGGCATCCGCGACGTGCCGTCGGGGCCGCTGCTGCGCATCGGCCACGATCGGTTCATCCCCGGGCTGACGCAGCTCGTGCAAGCCGTGCGCGAAGCCTCGGGCGGCGAGACGCTGCTGTTCATCCAGCTGATCGACTTCCTCGCGATCCGACGGCGGCCGCCGCGCGACAAGTACTTCGCGCGGTTCCTCGCGATCGACGCGCATCACCGCGAGGCGCTCGCCGAGGTCACCGGCGACGCGGCGGCGCGCACGTGCAGCGACGACGAGCT
>JBLMXA010000932.1:0-7181 GCA_050257515.1 Acidobacteriota bacterium
GACGGCCGCGCCGGCAGCCCGCGCGGTCCGCCACGCGCGGCGGGCGCGGCGCGCGCGCACGGCGAGCACCGCGAACACCGCGAGCTCGAGCCCGCCGGCGATCGCGAGCCCGACGTGGGCCGCGTCGGGCAGCAGCACGAGCTTGGCGACCGTCGCGCCGGCAGCGGCGGTCGCCAGCGCCGCGCGGCGCGAGCGCGAGATGAAGTAGACCGCGACGCTCGCGGTGACGATCAGATCGAACGCGCCGCCGACCGCGATCGCCGGCCGCGGCCGCGTCGCGTGCAGCCACAGCGCGCACGTCCACACCAGCGCCACCGCCGCGAGCGCGAGCGGGACGCGAAGCCCGAGGTGGCGCGGGCCGGGCTCCGCCTGGCCCGCGGGATCGAGTCGCCGGGTCACCACGCGCCTTGGATGCTCACTTCTGGCCGGCGGTTTCCGCGTCGAGCTGCGGATCGTCGACCGCGTCCTCGAGGTCGTCGGGCACGCCCGGGTGCTCGACCTTCGCCGGCGCGGCGGCGGGGGTGACGAACGCGGCGGCCGCGGGCGGCGTCTTCGCGGTCCTCGCGAGGTACTTGCAGATCAGGCCGACGACCTGCTCGTGCGCCTTGCGCACGTAGCGCTTCGCCAGCGGGCGATCGCCGTTCGTGATGATCGAAAACGCGAGCGGGCGCGCGGGATCGACCTCGAGCACGCCCGACAGCGCGATCACGGTCGACAGCGTGCCGGTCTTGCCGTGCAGGCGGCCGCGCGTGAACGCGTCGCGGAACCGGCGCGTCAGCGTGCCGTCGGTGCCGCCGATCGACAGCGACGCGAGCCACGCGTGCGCGGTCGCCTGATCCGAATCGGGCGCGAACCCGGCGGCGCTGCGCACGATCTGCACGAGCTCGTGCGGCGAGATCCGCGTGTGATACGACAGCCCCGAGCCGGTATCGACGAGCACGTCGTCCTTCGCGAGGTGCGGATGGCGCGCGAGCCAGTCGTACATCGCGTCGAGCGCGAGCTCCATCGACGGCGGCTCGCGGCGCGTCAGCGCGGCGGCCGTCATGATCACGCGATCCGCGAGCCAGTTGATGCTCCACTTGTTGACGTGCGCGATGATCTCGGCGAGCGGCGCCGACTCGTGGCGGCCGAGCTCGACCGGCAGCGCGCCGGCGAGCACCGCGTCGCCGATGAAGTCGCCGAGCTCCTCGACGCGGACGTCGCCATCGACGAGGATCTGGTGCGCGCGCAGCGCGGCACGCAGCGCGTGGGCGGCATCGGCGGTGCGCTCCTTGACGAGCAGCGGGTACATCGTGCCGCCACCCTTGCCGATCGTCCCGCTGATCGTCAGCTGCACGCGCAGGTGACCGGCGGCGTCGTGCGTGGTCGTGTCGGCGAACGCGAGCGACGCGTGGCGCGCGATCTTCGCGGTGGTCGCCTTGACGTCGAAGCTGATCAGGTCGAAGCCCGCGGGCGCGGTCGCGACCGGCGGGGCGCCCGGCGCGCCGGCCTTGATCTCGATCGGCACGATCGCGCGGTAGATGCCGTCGCGCGTCGGATCGCTGCCGACGACGACGTCGCCGTGCAGCTCGTGCACGCCGCGGTCGGCGAGCTGCTGCGCGATCTCGTCGAGATCGGTCGCGGCGAGCGTCGGATCCCAGCTGCCGAGCAGGTAGACGTTGCCGTCGATGCGGCCGGCCGCGTCGGGCACCGGGCCGAACACGCGCGTCGGGTAGCGGAATTCGGCGCCGAGCAGCTCGAGCGCGGTGGCGGTCGAGATCATCTTCACGTTCGACGCGACGTTGAGCGCGTCGTCGGCGTTGACCGCGAACAGCGGCTCGCCGGTGCGCGCGTCGGCGACGAACAGCCCGGTGATGCCGCTGCGCAGCGGGCCGCGCAGCAGCTTCTCGATCTGCTTCGCGGTGTCCTCCTCGGCGGAGAGCGGCGCCTCGCGGCGGCCGACGATCTCGCGCGCAGGGCGCATGCCGCCGGCGTGGGCGACCGCGACGCGCGCGTGGGCGCCGTCGTGCTTGGCCGGCGCCCGCGCGGCCTTCGGCGTCGCGTGGGCGGTGGCGGTGGCGGCGACCACGAGCAGCGAGGTCAGAGACTTCGGCATCGTCACTTCGCACCTCGCAGCAGGACGTACGTCGCGCCCTCGCCACCGGCCGATGGCGACGCGCTCGCGAGCGCGTGGACGAGGCCCGACAGCGCGCCGAGCAGCTCGCCGATCACGGCCTCGCGCAGCGGTGCGCCGGCATCGGAGTGCAGGCCGCGGCCATGGACCACGAGCAGGCAGCGCCGGCCGAGCCGCCTCGCGTCGAGCAGGAACTGGCGCAGGCGCTGCGTGCCCTGCTCGACGGTCGCACCGTGGAGGTCGAGCGTGTCCTCGACGTGCAGCTTGCCGGCGCGCAGGTCGGCGATCTGGGCGTGCGACACGCCGGGCGCGCGCGCCGAGAACCGGCGGCCATCGCCCTCGATCGCGAGCTCGATCTCGGGCGGCAGCACGTCGGCCTTGACGGGCGAGGGCGGCGGCGGCTTCACCGGCAGGCGATCGCGCGCCGCGAGCGGCCTCGTGCCCTCGACCGACGACAGGAACAGGTCTCGTTCCTCCGGCGACACCGCCGGACGCTTGACGCGTGGTCCGGGCGGGCGAGGGCTCATGCTTACATTGTGTACGCATGGCGCCGGGAGGGTGCCAACTAAATCGAAGCGTTGCCTTTCGCAACGGGAGCCGAGGGGGATCGCGGGTTTGCTGCGATGAGCCTTGCGAACGTGACGGCCGTCAAGGCACCTTCCGGCCGATGTCCGCCTGTCCTCGTGTCGCGTACTTCTGCATGGAGTACGGGCTCGATCCCACGTTTCCGATCTACGCCGGTGGCCTCGGCATCCTGGCGGGAGACCACATGAAGTCGGCCGGGGATCTCCACGTCCCGCTCGTCGGCATCGGGCTGTTCTGGGATGAGGGGTACACGCGCCAGGTGATCGCGACCGGCGGTACGGTCGAGGACCAGTACCCCAAGACGCCGCGCGACGCGCTGCGCCGGCTCGACGTACGCGTCGAGGTCACCGTGCGCGGCAAGCGCGTGCCGCTACGCGCGTGGCGCGTCGATCGCTACATCCACTCGACCCTGTACCTGCTCGAGCCCGAGCGCGAAGACGATCGCTGGATCACCCAGCGCCTCTACGGCGGCGGCGTCGAGGACCGCCTCGCGCAGGAGCTCGTGCTCGGGGTCGGCGGCGTGCGGCTCTTGCACGGGCTCGGCGAGAAGATCGACGTCTATCACTTCAACGAGGGCCACGCGGTGTTCGCCGGCCTCGAGCTGTTGCGCCAGCACACGTTCGGCGGCGGCTCGATGACCGAGCGGCTCGGCAAGCTGCGCCCGCACGTCGTGTTCACGACGCACACGCCGGTGCCCGCCGGCAACGAGGTGCACGATCTCGATCTGATGCGCAAGATGGACTGCGACCTCGGGTTCACCGACTCCGAGCTCGAGCTGGTCGGCGGCGATCCGTTCTCGATGACGGTCGCCGGCCTGCGGCTCGCGCGGATCGCGAACGGCGTCGCCGAGCTGCACGGCGAGACCGCGCGCGAGATGTGGAAGGAAGTCCCCGGCGCCGCGCCGATCATCAGCATCACGAACGGCGTCCACCAGCCGACCTGGCAGGACGCGCGGATCCGCGCCGCGCTCGTGCGCGACAAGTCGCGCGAGCGCCAGGACGCCGAGCTGTGGGACGCGCACCAGGACATGAAGGGCGAGCTGCTCGCCGAGGTGAAGGCGCGCACGGGCACGCAGCTCGCGAAGGACAAGCTGATCATCGGCTTCGCGCGGCGCGCGGCGGCCTACAAGCGCGCCGACCTGATCCTCGGCGACGAGCGCGCGCTGCGGAAGCTGCTCGACCACGGCGTGCAGATCGTCTACTCGGGCAAGGCGCACCCGCGCGATCTCGCCGGCAAGGCGCTCGTCACGCGTCTCGTCGACGCCGCGAAGAAGCACCCGCACTCGATCGTGTTCCTCGAGAGCTACGACATGCGGGTCGGCGCGCTGATGACGCGCGGCTCCGACGTGTGGCTCAACAACCCGCGGCGCCCGCTCGAGGCGAGCGGCACCAGCGGCATGAAGGCGGCGATGAACGGCGTGCCGAACGTGTCGATCCTCGACGGCTGGTGGCCGGAGGGCTGCGAGCACGGCGTCACCGGCTGGAAGATCGGCGACCCCGATCCCGACGACGATCCGTTCGACGAGAAGGACGAGGCGCGCGTCGACAAGCGCGATCGCGAGCTGCTCGTTCACGTGCTCGAGCGCGAGGTGCTGCCGGCGTACGCCGATCGCGCGCGCTGGGTCTCGATCATGCGCGCGTCGATCGCGATGAGCGAGTGGCGGTTCTCGTCGGACCGCATGATCCAGGACTACGTGGAAAAGGTATACGCGGCTTCGCCGCGTGGTCGATGACACGCCGTTTCGCAGCGCGAAACGGCAACCTGGCTTCGCTCGGGGTTTACCGCGGGCGGTAGAGCACCTGGCGCCGCTTGCCGCGCCAGTCGAGCACGAGGTAGTCGCCGATCTGCTCGGCGATCGCCTCGTCGAGGTTGCGCTTCGGCGTCGCGCGCAGGCACGGGTGATCGCCGGGCTCGACCGCGAGCTCGTGGAGGTGCCAGTACTGGTCCTCGCGCGAGCCCTCGAGCACGTAGGCGTCGTCGAACGTCCAGCTCGCCGCGTTCGCGCACGCGATCGGCGTGCCGTCGGCGCTGCGCACGGTGACGCGGCGGCGGTAGGTCGCGTCGAGCCGGTCATCGCTGCGCCGCGTGATCTCCCACCACTCGGTCTCGTCGCGCACGTTGCCGTCGTCGTCGTAGGCGGTGGAGTTCCAGCGCCAGGCGCCGGCGGGATCGAACGACTTCGGCCACGGCGCCTCGGGCAGGTCGCCGGCGGTGTCGGCGACTTGCCATAACGTCTGCGTCCCGCCGTCGAAGTGCAGCACGAGCCGGTTGCCGTGCGGGTCGACGCGGTAGTCGCCGGTCTTGCGGAAGCCGTGATCGCACGGCGACGGCTCGGTCGTGTAGCCGGTCTCGTGGATCGCGAACCCGTCGCTCGTCGGCTCGACGGTGACGTCGTAGAGCGCGCGCTGGCGGTAGACGAGGCGCTGGTCGCACTGGAACGGCACGCGATCGAGCGAGCGCACGTCGACGGTGCGCAGGTAGCGGCCGGCGAGCCGCAGCGGCGCGCCCGGCGGCGTCTGCGCGAACGCGAGGCGCCAGCGCTCGTCCTCGACGCGCGAGGTGCCTTCCTCGGTGACCTCGTGGACCCACCGCCAGTCGCCGACGAGATCGACGAGCGAGTAGGGCCGGGCGGCGGGCGCCGGGCGCGTCGTCGGGCCGGCGCCGGGGCGGGTGCAGGCGGCGACGGCGGCTAGGACGAGCGCGCGTTTCACCCGATGTCCTCGCTTCGCTCGGCATCGGGTACAAGCCCAGCGTTCCACCAACACCCCGCCTCGCTTCGCTCGGCTCTCCTCACCACCCGCCTGGACGGCGCGCGTACGTGTCGGCGACGATCTTGCCGACCTCGGCGTCCGACAGCGCGCCGGGCCGCTTGTGCGGGCCGCCGTGCCTCGAGTGCGGGTCGTACTCCCACGCGACGCGCGCGCACAGCCGCTTCGTCGCCTCCTGCTGCGAGAAGCCGAGGCGGTACAGCGTGCCGGCGCGATCGGCGATCTCGGCCGCGGCGACCTTCGCGCGCAGCTGCGATCCGTTCGGCTTGCCGGGCGTACGCTCGAACCATTCGAAGGACATGCGGCGAGTATACTCGTGACGTGAGGTGGGGCCTCTCGATCCCGTGCGCGATCGCGCTGTCGATCGCGCCGCGCGTCGTGCGCGCGGACGGCGCGGGGGTCGCCGCGGCGTCGGTGTCGGCGACCGATCGCGGCGCGGTCGCGGCGGCGCTCGCCGACGCGATGCGCGAGGGTGGGGCGCGGCGGATCGTCGCGGACGCGCTCGGTGACGCGCGCGCCACGCTCGCGAGCGGCGCGGTCCCGATCGAGACGATGCAGCGGTTTCGCAGGGTGCGCGACCTCATCGACGAGGGCTGGCGCGCGTACCTGCGAGTTTCCTTCGACTTCGCGCAGGCTCGGCTCGCGGTCGCGCGTACCGAGGCGGAAGGCATCGTCGCGCTGCCCGGCGGCGCCGAGCTCTACGCCGACGCGGCGCTGCGGCTCGGCATCGTGCTCGGCCAGCTCGGCCACGCGCAGGACGCGCAGGCCGCGCTCGCGCTGGCGCTCGCGCTCGATCCCGAGCGGCCGATCACGCTCGCCGAGTTCTCGCCCGACGTCGTCGCCGCGGTGGACGCGGCGCGCGCGCTCGTGCCGGCGCGCACCCAGCTCGCGATCGCGAGCGAGCCGCCGGGCGCGCTCGCGAGCGTCGACGGCCGCGAGGTCGGCAAGACGCCGGTCACCGCGGAGGTCTCGGTCGGCCAGCACGTCGTGATCGCGCGCGCGCCCGGCTACCGGCCGCGCGCGCAGACGGTCGCGGTTGCCGCCCACCCGCCGCCGCTCGAGCTCGCGCTCGAGCGCGACGACGACTGGGCGCACCTCGCGGCCGGCGTCGAGCCGGGCGTCGCCGATGCGATCGCGCAGGGCATGGTCGATGCGGTGCTGCGCTACGCCGAGCTCGACGAGCTCGTGGTCGCGGTCGACACCGATCGCCGCGGCGGCGAGGCGCTGCTCGTCCAGCGTTGCGCGGGCTCGCCGGCGCGCTGCACCGCCGTCGTCGAGGTCGGCTACACGCGCGGCGGCCTCGCCGGCGCGGCGCGCGAGGCGTGGAGCTCGGTGCGCGGCGCGGACCTGCGTTATCCGCCGAGCGTGCTCGCCGATCCGCGCGTCGGCGCCAGGCCCGTGCCGCCGCGCCGCTGCCAGTGGTGCCGCAGCCCGTACCTGTGGGGCGGCGTCACCGCCGCCGTCGTCGTCAGCGCGATCGCGATCGTCGCCGCCGCGACCGCCTCGCGCCCGCCGCCGATCGTCGGTGTGACGCCGGGGCAGTACACGACGCCCTAGGGGACGCTTTCTCCTTCTTCAACCTGGCGCGCGCACACCCCGAAGCTTCTCGCCCACTTACGTGGGGACGCTTTCTCCTTTGTCAACCAAGCGTGGTCGCGCCTGCCTCCGCGCACGCGAGCAGATGCGCAGTTGAAGAAGGAGAAAGCGTCCCCAGG
>JBLMXA010000933.1:0-3519 GCA_050257515.1 Acidobacteriota bacterium
GACGTACGTCCGCGCGAGCCTCGGCGGGCTCGTCGGGATCGCGCTCGCCGCGCGCCATCCCGAGCGCGTCGCCAAGCTCGTCACGATCTCCGCCGGGCTGCGCCCCGACGGCTGGGGCACCGCCACGCGCCACCTCCAGCGCGAGCTCGTGCGCGACGGCCAGCGCAGCGGCGACGTGACGACCGGGATGGTGCGCGCGCGCCAGCTCGGCATGCTGACCTACCGCGGCCGCGACGAGCTCGACACGCGCTTCGGCGTGCTCGCGCCGCACCTCGACGAGCCGCCGGTCGCCGCGTACCTCGAGCACCACGGCCAGCGGTTCGCGGCGCGCTTCCCGGTGCGGACGTTCCTGCTGCTGAGTGAAGCGATCGATCGCACGCGGTTCGGCGACGACATCGCGAGCCTGCGCGGCGAGCTCGCGCGCGTGACCGCCGACGTGCTCGTGATCGGCGTCCCCGGCGACCTGCTGTTCCCGTACGCGCTGCAGCACGAGCTCTACCGCGAGCTGCAGGCGGTCGGCGCGTCGGCGTCGCTGTGGAAGCTCGACTCCGAGTACGGCCACGACGCGTTCCTCGCCGATCAGGAGCGGCTCGCCGCGATCCTGCGCGACAGCGGCTTCATCACCCGCGCCCAGCCGACGCGCCGCTTCGAGGGCGTCGGCCAGCGCCCGCTGCGCGAGATCCGCATCGGCCTCATCGGCTGCGGCACCGTCGGCGGCGGCGTGCTCGAGCTGCTCGACCGGCAGCGCGCGCAGCTCGCCGATCGCTACGCGGTCAGCTTCCGGGTCACCCGCATCGCGATCCGCGATCTCGACAAGCCGCGCGCCCCGCTCGCCGACGGCATCCCGCGCACGACGCGCGCGATCGAGCTCGTCGCCGCGCCCGACGTCGACGTGATCGTCGAGTGCGCCGGCGGCGACGCGGTCGAGCCCGCGCTCGTCGCCGCGCTCGCCGCGGGCAAGCCGGTCGTCACCGCGAACAAGGCGCTGCTCGCGCGCCAGCTCGCGCGGCTCGCCGTGCTCGCGCAGCGCACCGGCACGCCGCTGTTGTGCGAGGCCGCGGCCGCCGCGGCGCTGCCGATCATCCGCCACCTGTCGCACCGCGCCGACGAGCTCCACGCGCTGCAGGCGATCGTCAACGGCACGTGCAACTACCTGCTGACGCGCATGGAGCAGGACGAGCTGCCGCTCGATCGCGGCATCCCCGAGGCGCAGGCGCTCGGGCTCGCCGAGGCCGATCCGTCCGCGGATCTCGAGGGCCACGACGCCGCGGCGAAGCTGTCGATCCTCGCCTACCGCGCGTTCGGCGCGTGGCTGCCGCCCGACACGCTGCCGGTGCGCGGTATCGGCGAGCTGTGGCCCGCCGACTGCGATCTCGCCGAGGCGATGGGCTTTCGCATCCGGTTGATCGCGCACGCGTCCCGCCAGGGCGACGCGCTCGCCGCCGGCGTCGAGCCGGTGCTGCTGCCCGACTGGCACCTGCTCGCGTCCGTCGAGGAGGAGTACAACGCGGTCTACATGAAGACGGTGTCGTCGGGCGACCTGTCGTTGTTCGGCAAGGGCGCCGGCGCGCTGCCCACCGCGACCGCGGTCGTCGGCGATCTCATCGATCTCGCGCAGGACAACTCGGTGCAGTGGCCCGAGCCGCGCACGATCGAGCTCGTGCCGCTGCCGCCGCGCCGGCACTACGTGCGCGTCACCGCCGAGGCCCACCCGGGGCTCGTCCGCCGCGTCGACAGCCTCGTGCGGCGCGCCGGGCTGACCGTGCAGAACCGGGCCGCGCGCGGCGAGCCGCTCGTCACGCACCACGCGTTCGTGATCTCGCCGTCGGACGACGCGACGATCGCCGCGCTCGTCGAGCAGCTGCGCGAGCTCGGCCGCGTCGAGCACACGCTGTGGCTGGGGGTCGCCGAATGAAGCCACGCCGCGAGGACATGGCGCCGGCGACGCGCGAGCTGCACGACGCGCTCGACGCGAACGCGCCGTACCTCCACCCCGAGCGCCGCACGATCCAGCGCGATCTCGGCGACTCGCGCGAGGTCGTCGCGTGGCAGGAAGGCAAGGCCGGCTTCATGCTCGCCGCCGATGGCTGCTGGTCGGAGCTGCCGCACCTCTACGCGCGCTACGGCACGCCCGGCACCGCCGCGCTGATCGCCGAGCTGCGCGCGCTCGAGCACGCGAAGGCCGCGCTCGTCACCGACTCCGGGATGCAGGCGGTCGCGCTCGTCGCCGACGTGCTGGTGCAGCCCGGCGCGCACGCGATCGCGATGCGGCAGGTCTACAACAAGACGCGGATGTTCCTCGACGCGAGCGCGAAGCGCGTCGGCGCGAGCCTGACGCTCGTCGACGACGGCGATCACGCCGCGCTCGCCGCCGCGATGCGGCCCGAGACCCGCCTCGTGTTCGCCGAGACGTTCACGAACCCGCTCGTGCGCGCGCAGGACGTCCCTGCCCTCGCCGCGCTCGTCCACGCCACGCCCGGTGCGCGGCTCGTGCTCGACACGACGATCGCGACGCCGTGGGGCCTGCGCGCGCCCGCGCTGGCGCTCGGCGCCGACGTCGTCGTCGGCAGCATGACGAAGGCGCTCGGCGGCCAGGACACCGCGCTCGGCGGCTACATCGCGACCGACGATGCCGAGCTCGCGAACCAGATCATGGACCTCGTCGCGATGCGCGGCGGCATCCTCGACGACGAGCGCGCGCGGCGCATCACCGCGCACCTGCCGCGCGCCGCCGAGCTGCACGCGCGGCGCTGCGCGACCGCGACGAAGGTCGCCGCGTTCCTCGCCGCGCATCCCGCGGTCGAGCGCGTGTTCCATCCGAGCCGTCCCGATCACGCGGACGCGGCGGCGATCGCGCGCGACTACGTGCGCCCCGGCTCGCTGCTGAGCTTCCGCGCCGCCGGCCGCGACGAGGCCGGCCACCGCGCGCTCGCCGACACGCTCGCGTCGACCGGCATCATCCGCTACGCGCTGTCGTTCGACGGCCTCGTCACCAAGGTCAACCACCACCGCACGGTGTCGGAGTACTTCACGCCGCCCGACGTCGTCGCGCGGCTCGGCATCGATCGCCTGATCCGGCTCGGTATCGGCCTCGAGGACGCGGACGATCTGATCGCGTGCCTCGGCTGGGCGCTCACGATGCCTTGAACAGGTCGAGCGGCGCCTGATCGGAGAGCTGGTGGATCTCCGCCTCGCCGTCGCCCGCGACCTCGAGAAACCGGCGCGTCCACTCGAGCATCTCCTCGCGCGACTTCACCTGCATGATCGCGAAGCCGCCGATGACCTCCTTCGCTTCGGTGAACGGGCCGTCGGTCACGCGGAGCGTGCCGTGGTCCTGCCGCACGCGGAAGTCGCTGGCACAGCTCGGTCCAAATCCTTCTGTCGCGAGCAGCACGCCTGCGCGCACCGTCTCGGCGATGAACGCCCCCATCTTCTGCTGCAGCTCGGGGGACGGCTGCTGGAACTTCGTCGGACGCCAGATCGAGATGTAACGCATGGATGTGTCTCCTTCTATCCCAG
>JBLMXA010000934.1:0-11880 GCA_050257515.1 Acidobacteriota bacterium
CGGCGATCCGACGTCGCCGGTCTACGGCATCCCGCTCGAGTGCGTGCCCGCCGGCGCGCGCGCGCTCGGCGACAACTGCTTCGGCGACGCCGAGTGCGCGAGCGGCAAGTGCAACGCCGGCATGTGCTCGACGTGCAAGTCGAACGGCGAGTGCAGCCCCGGCGAGCTGTGCGCGCAGGCCGACTGGCCGCTCGCGATCGGCTACGCGAAACCTTGGGTGTGCAGCCCGGGCCTGCACTTCCGCGCGCCGGGCCAGCCCTGCGCGACCGACGACGATTGCGCGAGCGAGCACTGCATCGGCACGCCGCGCATGCAGTGCGACGACGGCCGCGCGTGCGCGACCGCCGCCGACTGTCCGTTCGGCGGACCCGATACGACCAACGGCCTGCAGAACGGCCCGTGCGACACTGTCGGCGTCCAAGGTGGAAGCTGTCAGTGACCCGCAGGCGGCGTATCGCGCGTATGGGCCCGCGCTCGTGCGCAAGGCCGAGCGCGTGCTGCGCAGCCGCGAGGACGCGATCGACGTCGTCCACGCGCTGTTCGTCGATCTGATCCCGAAGTGGAATCGCGACGTGGATCTTCCCTACCTCTATAGAGCGGTTACCAACCGTTGCCTCAATCTGCTGCGCGACCGCGGCACGCGCGCGCGGCTGCTCGAGCGCGAGGCCTCCGCGGCGGCGCCGATCGGCCGCGTGCGGCTCGATGACGAGGTCGTCGGCGTCGGCCTGATCGCGGCGCTCGCCGAGCGGCTCGACGAGGGCCACATACAGGTGCTGGTCGCCCGGTTCGTCGACGACATGACGCAGGAAGAGATCGCGGACCACCTCGGGCTGTCGCGCAAGACGATCGGCAAACGGCTCGATCGCATCCGCGACGAGGTCATCAGGCTGCGGGAGGTCGCGTGATGGCGGCGTGCACCGGCACCCCGATCTCGTGGCTGCGGCTCGAGCGCCACGCGCTCGCGCGCGATGCCGAGGTCGCCGCGCACCTCGCGAGCTGCGCGGCGTGCCGCGAGTGCCTGGACGAGATCGAGCGCGACGTCGTCGCGCTGCCGCCGCTGGCCGTGCCGGAGCGCCGGCGCCGGCTGCGCTGGTGGCTGCTCGCGGTGCCCGCGCTCGCCGCCGCCGCGCTCGCGATCGTCGTGCTGCGGCCGCGGCCGCGCCCGGAGGTCACGTCGATCAAGGGCGTCGGCGACGTCGTCGTCGACGTCGTGCGCGAGCGCGCCGGCACCATCGCGATGCACGCGCGCCGCTTCGCGCCGGCCGACCGCTGGAAGGTCGTCGTCACCTGCCCGCCGGCCGCGCACGCGACCTTCCTCGTCGAGGTCCGCGACGGCAAGACCGTCGATCACCCGCTACCCGCCGCCGAGCTCGCGTGCGGCAACGACATCCTCGTGCCCGGCGCGTTCGTGCTCACCGGCGATCGCGCGAACGAGGTGTGCGTGCGGGTGACGGGCCCGGCCGGCGATTCGGGCGTGGCGTGCGTGACGATCAGCCCCGACTAACGTACGCGCAGCGCCTTCTGCCACGCGCGCGCGGTTGCCTTCGGGCCGACCGCGATGCACGCGAACGGCCCGCTCGTCCACGCGATCGCGCGCAGGTCGTCGTCGTCGCGCACGAGGTGCTCGGGCGCGATGCCGCGCATGTGCTGCACGAGATACGTCACCTCGTCACCGCCGACCTTGAACCGCACGAACGCGGTCTTGCGCTCGTTGACGTGCAGCGCGCGCGCGCCGACCACGGTCACGGTCGCCGGCGGCAGCGGTACATCCCTGCCGGCGACGCCGATCGCCCACGCGCGCAGCTCCGCCCCGGTCGGCGCGACGAGATCCCACGTCGGCGACGTGTCGCGGTGGCGCGCGAACGCCTCGGTGACGAGCACGTTGTGGCGCGCCGGGAACAGCGTGTAGATCGCGACGACGGTGCCGACGAGCACGGTCAGCGTGAACAGCAGCGACACCGAGACGCGCCGGTGCGGCGGCCGCGGCGGCGTGACGATCGCGTCCTCGCCCTCGACGGGTCCGGTTGCCTCGGCTTCGACCAGCTTCATCGCGGCGCTCCCGGCGCTGCACCGAACCGCCGGACGAACTCGTCGCGCAGCTTCGCATAAGTCACCGCGAAGTCGACAGCATCGCCGGGACCGATCTCGAGGTGCCGGCACAACAGGCCGCGCGACGCGAACCGCTCGCCGAGCGCGCTCGCCGCCGCGCGCACGTCGGCGGCGTGCTCGTAGTGCACCATCGCGCTCTTGCCGCGCGGGTAATCGACGAGGCCCTCGGCGACGCGCAGCTGCAGCACGCCCTCTGCCGCCGGCGCGTGGGCGGCGGCCTCGGCGAGCGGGTACCACGGGCAGAACCTCACAACGAGCGAAGTCTAGCGTGCTCGGAGAGCCAGCGCGTCACGTCCATCGTCGACACGATGCCGATGAGATCGCGGCCCTCGACGATCATCACGTGGTGCATCTCCTCGGCGGCCATCAGCGCCGCCGCCTGCGCGACGGTCGCGTCGACGCCGAGCGTGATCGCGAGCGGCATCATCACGTCGCCGACGGCCGGCGAGACGCGCATCACCGGCGAAACGAGCTGCTCGACGATGTCGAGCTTCGTGATCATGCCGACCGGGTGGAGGCCCTGCTCGACGATCGGCACGCAGCCGAGCCGTTCCTGCACGATCACCTCGACGAGCGCGCGCAGGTCGAGCGTCGGCTCGGCGCACACGACGTGGTGGCTCATGATCTCGGTGACCGGCGTCGCGTCGGCGCAGCGCGCGCGGCGGCCGCGGCTCGCATCGAGCGCGAGCTCGATCGTACGGTGGATCACGCCGCGCGACCCGAGGATGCGAAACGCACGCGTCGTCGGCTCGGCCACCATGATCTGCACGGCCAGCACGGCGTGTGCCACGAATCCGCGCAAACAAGGGGATCTTTCGCGCACGAGCTGCGGCAACGAGATCGCGAGAGCGCAAGAAGTTCGATACCGTCGACGCAGGATGGAACGCTTCGAGGTCGAACGGATCGAGTTCGGGACGAGCGACGCGCCCGCCGACCGCCTCGTCCACGCCGACGCCAGCGCGTTCGTGACGCAGCTCGTCGACGGCGAGCTCGACGCGATCTACCTCGATCCGCCGTTCGCCACCGGCGTTCCGCGACGTGGCCGCGGCGCGCATCGCTACGAAGATCGCGCGGACGATCCCGATGCGTTCGTCGCGTGGCTCTCGCCGGTGCTCGAGCACAGCCGGCGCGCGCTCGCGCTGCACGGCTCGCTGTTCGTCCATCTCGACTACCGCGCGGTTCACTACGTCAAGGTCGCGCTCGATCACCTGTTCGGGCGCGCGCGCTTCGTCAACGAGATCGCGTGGTGCTACGCGGTCGGCGGCAAGAGCCGGCGCGGCTTCGGCCGCAAGCACGACACGATCCTGTGGTACGCGCGCGGCGACGACTGGGCGTTCTATCCCGAGGCCGTGCGCGTCCCGCGGCGCGGCGGCTCGCACATGCGGCTGGTCGGCGGCGTCCAGGAGAAGACGGACCGCAAGACCGGCCGCGTCTACCGCTATCCGGTGCACGCGGGCAAGGTCCCCGAGGACTGGTGGACGGACATCGAGACGCTCAACCACTCCGATCGCGAGCGCACCGGCTGGCCGTCGCAGAAACCGGAGCGGCTCGTCGAGCGCGTGCTGGCCGCGGTGACCCGCCCGGGGGACCGCGTCGCGGACTGGTTCTGCGGGTCAGGCACCACCGCCGCCGTCGCGCAGCGCACGCGAAGGCGGTTCGTCGTCCTCGATCGGGAGGCCGCCGCTGTCGCGGTCTGCGCGAAGCGGCTGATCGTGCAGGGCCGGGCGCTTGCCGCGTCGGGCGCGCCTCCGGCACCGCTGGAAGTCGAGCGTCGTCGGTAAGTACGCGCGATCGCTTGCGGGGCGCAGTGCCACGGGTGAAGATTCGTTGGCTCGGTCCCGGATGCCAGAGGTTTCGACAGAGACGGTCCCCAAGGACGAGGCGGCGGCGCTCGAGGCCTGGCTCGTCACCGACGTCGGCGTCGTGCGCGATCACAACGAGGACTCGGCGTTCATGGACCCGGTGCAAGGGTTCTTCATCGTCGCCGACGGGATGGGCGGTCACGCCGCGGGCGAGGTCGCCTCGGCGATGGCGGTCGAGACCGTCAAGAAGACGCTCGAGGCCGCGAAGGACGAGATCGCCGCGTTCAAGAAGGCGCCGAGCGATGCCGGCCGCCGCGGCCTCGTGCAGCTGCTCCAGACCGCGGTGCTCCAGGCGCACCAGGCGGTCTACCAGCGCGGCCAGGCCGAGCAGGACAAGGCCGGCATGGGCACGACGCTCGATGTCGTGCTGATCGCGGGCTCCGAGGCGTTCGTCGCCCACGTCGGCGACAGCCGCACCTACCTCGTACGCGACGGCAAGTCGTCGCAGATCACGACCGACCACACGGTCGCCGAGGTGCTCGTCATCGAGGGCAAGCTGACGATCGAGGAGGCGGCGGTGTCGCCGCTGCGTACGATCCTCGTCAACGCGATCGGCGTGTCGGCCGACGTCGGCGTCGAGATGGCGCACGTCACGCTCAAGCGCAACGACCGCATGATGCTGTGCAGCGACGGCCTCCACGACTACTTCCCGGTCGAGGAAGAGATCGCGCAGCGGCTGTCGGCGGAGCAGCCCGGAGAGTCGCTCAAGGAGATGGTCGAGCTCGCGAAGACGCGCGGCGGCCACGACAACATCACCGGCGTCGTCATCCAGGTCGTGCAGCTCGCCGACGCGGTGCCGGGCCAGATGTCGGACGAATCGACCCATCCGGTCGACGCGCACGCGGGCAACCCGTTCATGGCCGACGAGCCGACGCAGACCGCCGCGACGCCCGCGGCCGTGCTCGCCTCGGGCGGCAAGCCGCCGGCGCCGAGCTCGCTGCGCGAGACCACGCCGATGCGCGCGCAGGATCCCGACATCGCGAACGCGACGACGATCCCACCGCCGACGAAGAAGCCCGACGACGCCGCCAAGGGCGAGGACGCGACCGAGAAGGTCGAGACCAAGCCCGACGGCGCGCCCGCGAAGGCCGACAAGGAGCCCGAGGAGCCCAAGCCGGCCGCCTCGGTCGCCACCGCCGACACCGGCGAGCTCCCGACCGTCAAGAAGGACTAGGCGCCACGGCTCGTGGCGCTGGCGCGACGGTCCGTCGGCGGCACCCGGCCAGACCAGGGTACGCGCGCTATCATGTGGCGATGCCGCGGCGCCGCTTCGCGATCGCGCTCGCCTGCGTGGTCGCGGGCGTGTTCCAGGCGGTGCACACGCTCGCGTTCGAGCGCACGCTCGCGATCACGAGCGTCGCGTTCGCGATGGCCGAGACCGCCGTCGAGCTCGTCGCGCTGACCGCGCTCTACGACCGGCTGCGCCGGTTCTCGCTCGCATGGTCCGCCGTGCTCGCGCTGTCGCTCGGCGTGGCGCTCGCGTTCGCGGCGAGCGTGCTCCACCCGCTGCCAGCCGCGATCGTCGCGCAGATCGGCCTGTTCGACGGGCTCCTCGGGCTCGGGCTGTGGGCGCTTGCCGTCGTGGTGCCGTCGCGGACGTTCGAGGCCGAGCAGCTGCGCGCGCAGGCCGAGCTCGAGCGGTTGCGCGCGACGCTCCAGCCGCACTTCCTGCTCAACACGCTCAACACGATCGCCGGGCTGGTCGTCGACGATCCGCACCAGGCACGCGAGCTCGTCGCCGCGCTCGCGGATCTGTTGCGCGACTCGCTCGCGGCCGAGCCCACCCACACGGTCGCGGACGAGGTCGCGTGGATGCAGCGCTACGCCGAGATCATCGAGACCCGGCACCGCGGCCAGATCCGGTTCCGCTGGGACATCGCCGCTGCCACGCGCGGGCTGCGGCTGCCGCGGCTCCTGCTGCAGCCGCTCGTCGAGAACGCGATCCATCACGGCGCCCTGCGTCGGCGCGAGGGTGGCGAGGTCGGGGTACGGACCGAGCTCGCGGCGGGCCGCGTGATCTGCGTGGTCGAGGACAACGGCCCCGGGCCGGCCGGCCCGCGCGACGGAGCGCTGGGCCTGTCGCTCGTCACGCGCCGCCTCGAGCTCGAGCTCGCCGGCCGCGGCGCGTTCCGGCTCGAGCGGACCGACGAGGTCACGCGCTCGATCGTCGAGCTGCCGGCGGAGAGCGCGTGAAGCTGCGCGCGCTGGTCGTCGAAGACGAGTGGGTGGCGCGCAACTACCTCGTCGAGCTGCTGCAGGCATCGGGGGCCGCCGAGGTCGTGGCGGCCGTCGACCACCTCGACGTCGCGCGCGAGGCGCTCGACTCGCTCGCGCTCGACGTCGCGTTCGTCGACATCGAGCTCGTCGGCAGCGACGGCGACGGGCTCGCGCTCGTTCGCGAGCGCGCGGCGCGCGGCTCGCCGCTGTTCGTGCTCGCGACCGCGCACTCGCAGCACGCGCTCGCGGCGTACGAGCTCGGCGTGGCCGACTACCTGTTGAAGCCGTTCACCGCCGCGCGCGTCGAGCAATGCCTCGCGCGCGTCGGCGAGCGCACGCCGCGGCCGGCTGCCGCGTCGCCGCCGCGCATCGTCGCGCGACGCAAGCGCGCGCTCGTGTTCCTCCGCCTCGAAGAAGTGTGGGCGTTCCAGGCGGCCGAGCGGCTCGCCTACGTGCACTCGCCACGCGGCACGTTCGACGTCGATCTGTCGCTCGCCGCGATCGAGGCGTCGTTCGGACGCGCGTTCGTGCGCACGCACCGCAACTGGCTCGTCAACGCCGATCACGTGCTCGAGCTGGAAGGTACGGGCAGCGACACCGAGCTGGTCGTCGGAGGCCTGCGCGTGCCGGTCGCTCGCGAGCGCGCGGCGAGCGTGCGCGACCGGCTCCTCGCGAACACCTCGGGCATTCGCCCGCGCTAGTCCTCGGCGACGTCGGCCCGGACGTGGCACTGGTAGCACGAGAAGCCGACGTGCTTTTCCATGTCGAACGGCGGCAGCCCGAGCAGCTTCGCCGTCTCGGGCACGACGACCTGCTGCATGAATCGCAGCGTCTCCGGCTGCACTCGCGCGAGCTCCTGGAACCCACCCTTGCCGCCGACGAGCTTGGGCAGGTCGGGGTTCGGCATCGTGTACCGGCCGTCGCGCGCGGAGGCGCCGTGACAGGTCTCGCAATCCAGCTTCGCGAACCGCACCGGCTCGAACCGCGCGAACACCTCGCGCTCGGCAGGCAGCACGGTCGACTTCATGTACTCGAGCTTGCGCTGGTGCGACCAGCTGTTCCATTCGCCTTGCGGCGGAGGAGGCAGGGGTGGCGTGGCGTGCGCGCACGCGAACAAGAGGACAGCCACGGGCAGTGCTCTCATGCCCCCGACGCTACGGCACCCACGGTCGCGGCGCGCGCGCGCGCCGACGAGCCGTCGCGCCGTGCCGACCAGCCGTGACCGCGCTACCGCGCCGGCTCGATCCGCTCGACGCGCGTGGCGGCGGTGATCTCGACGCGCTCGTCGCCGGGCTCGGCATCGACGATCACGACGTCGCCGCGGTGCGCGCGCTCGAGGTCGCGGTTGCCGGCGGCGCGGTGGCGGCCGAGCAGGCGGAGCGGCACGCGGCCGGCGTCGCTGCAGCCGTAGAGCTCGAGCTTGCCCTTCTGCGCGTGCGGCTCGCTGACGATGCGCCAGCCGGTCATCGCCGATGGTGCGCGGCGCAGCACGAGGTAGCTGAACTTGAGGCCGCTGTCGCGCAGGTGAGTGACGCGCGCGAGCTGCGCGGCGCGCGGCGGCAGCTCGACGACGCGGTCCTCGTGGCACCAGTCGTCCGGTCCGGCGAGCGCGGGACAAGGCGCGAGCTGGCGCGTGCACGGCGCGAACACGTGCGCGAGACGGCGCGCGAGCACGGCATCGCGCAGCTCGTGCAGCGCGCGCGTGGTGTCGCGCAAGGCGGGCTCGATCACGATCAGCGCGCCGTCTGGCGCGAGCTGCGCGAGCGCGCGCTCGACGAGCGGCAGCCGCGCGGCCGCCGGCAGCTCGTTGAGCACGCTACCGACGAGCACGAGCTCGGCCGGCGGCAGCGGCGCGGTCGCGACGTCGGCGACGCGGGTCGCGACCTGCGCGCGCGTGCCGGCGAACGCGCGGAGCGCCGCGGACGCGATCCGCAGCGCGTCGGCATCGCGATCGATCGCGACGAGCTCGAACGCGCGGTCGAGCGTCGCGGCGAGACCGAGCGCGAGCGCGCCACAGCCCGCGCCGACGTCGACGACGCGCAGCGGATCGCGCGCGGGCAGCGCGCCGCGGTTCGCGAGCTCGCGCAGCGGGATCGCGACCTTGATCGCGTCGGCGATCGTGAAGAACGCGGCGCGCGCGGCGAGATCGGCGGTGCGATCGGCGGGCCTGGCGAGCCGCTCGCGCTCGCTCGTGTAGCGCTTCGAGCGATCGACGATCGCGCGGGCGAGCGCGCCGTCGGCGAGCGCGGCGTCACCGACCACCCCGCGCGCGGCGTCGCGCACGGCATCCTCGAGCTCGGCGGGCACGCGCCAGGTCATCTCGGCGCGAGATCTACCGTGACCTGGGCGAGCGCGCCCGCGGTGACCTTCGCCTCGCCGTGCGCGAGCTTTCCCGGCTGCCCGCCGCGCGGCGGCAGCCACGCGGTCACGGCGTAGGTCCCCGACGGCAGGTCGCGCAGCACGACCTGCCCTGCCGCATCGGTGACGCCGGCGTACCGGCTGCCGGCCGCGACGATCCACGCGTCCGACGCGCCCGAGACGACCTCGTACACGCCGCCGGCCTCGAGCGTCGCCGCGACCTCGTGGCCGGCGATCGGCAGCTGCACCGGGCGCGCGGTGCCCGCCGGCACGCCGTCGAGCTTGTCGAGCGTCGTGCGCTGCGCGAACGAGATCTCGCGCGGCGCGAGCTCCGCCGACGCGATCGCGAGCGCGCCGCCGGCGATCGCGACGCGCGGCGTGAACGCGCAGTGCTCGAGCGTGACGCGGGCGCCCGGATCGGGCGCGGGCTTCGCGCGCTCGCTCGACAGGATCACGAACACGTCGGGGATGCCCCACGTCGTCGTCGGCGCGACCGACGGTGCCTCGGCCGTGCCGCACGGCGTGCGCCCCGGCGAGCTGCGCAGCGCGACCGGCACGTCGTGCCACTCGACGCGGACCTGCAGGTCGCCGGGCGGGCCGGTCGGCGTCGGCGGTGCCGGCGCCGCGTCGCTCGCGCGCGCGGGCTCGACGACGTGCGGCGCGACGTGCGGGCCGTCCCCGGCCGGCTTCGCGTGGCTCGAGCACGCGGCCAGCGCCACCGCCAGCCAGCGTGTCACCAGGACTTCACCTCGGCGACGATCGCCTCGGCGTCCGCGCACAGATCGTTGAGGCCCGCGCCGCGATAGTCCGCGCCGGCGAGCACGAGCCGATGTGCGCGCGCGAGGCTCGACGCCGCGCGCACGTGATCGCGGTGGCCGACCTGGTACTGCGCGATGCCGCGGTCCCACGTGATCACGCTCGCGTGCACCGGCTCGGCGTCGATGCCGATCGCGATCTCGAGATCGCGGCGGACGAGCGAGATCAGCTCGCCGTCGGGCAGCTGCGCGGCGTCGGCATCGCGGCCGCCGCCGAGGATGCAGCGCAGCAGCACGTGCCCCTCCGGCGCGCGATCCGGCCACACCGTCGACTCGTAGACGCAGCCGAGCACGCGCAGGTCCTCGCCTTGCGCGACGAGGAACCCGAAGCCGTCGAGCACGCCCTTCGCGATCGCGCTCGCGGGAAACCCGACGTAGCAGACCGCGACCGGCGCGCGGTAGAAGTCGTCGAGCCGCGCCGCGAGCTCGGGCAGCGTGTCCTCGACGAGCGCGGACGCGAGCGACGCGGGCAGCGCGAGCACCGCGCCGTCCCACTTGTCGCCGTCGATGTCGACCCCGGGCCCGGTGCCAGGACCGACCCGCTCGACGCGGGCGCCGAGGCGCAGCCGCGGTCCCAGCTCGCGCGCGAGCGCGTCGGCGAGCGCGCCCATGCCGCCGGCCGGCGCGTACAGGCCGCGCGGCGTGCGCGGGCCCTTCGGCCGCTTCACCAGCTGCTTGAGCATGCCGACGACGAGCCCTCCGGCCTCGTCGAGCGCGGCGAACTTCGGGAACCCGGCCTCGAGGCTGATCTCGTGCGAGTCGGCGGCAAACACGCCGGTGACGAACGGCGCGACGATCGCGCGGGCGGCCTCGGGCCCGAGCCGCCGCGCCGCGAACGCGTGCACGCTCTCGTCCTCGCCGGGCCTGCGCTTGGGCGCGAACGGCTCGCGCACGAGCGCGAGCTTGCCGCGCCACGTCAGCAGATCGCTGCGCGCGAGCGACAGCGGATCGTGCGGCAGCTCGCGCAGCTTGCCATCGATGTAGATCCACCGCCGCTTCGCGTGGTCGGACGCCTTGTCGACGGCGACGCCGAGCTCTCGGCACAGCGCGAGCGCGCCGTTGCCGGCGCCGCCGAGGAACGAGCTCGCGGCGTGCTCGCGCAGGAAGCCGTCGATGCGCGTCGAGCCGACGACACCGCCCGGCCGCGCGGACGCCTCGAGCACGTGCGCGTCGACCCCCGCGGCGACCAGCGCGCGCGCCGCCGCCATCCCGCCGATCCCTCCGCCGATCACCGCGATCTTCATGTCTTCGCCGACAGCTCCCGGACGGCAGTCACCATCGCGCGCACGTGCTCGGGATCGGTCTCGGGCAAGACGCCGTGGCCGAGGTTGAAGATGTGCCCGCGCGCGCCGGCGCGCGCGAGGATGTCGGCGACGCGCGCCCGGATCTCGGCCGGCGCCGCGAACAGCGCGCCCGGATCGAGGTTGCCCTGCAGCGCCACGCCGTCTCCAACCCGCCGGCGCACCTCGTCGATTCCCACGCGCCAGTCGACGCCGAGCACGTCGGCGCCGCTCGAGGCGTAGTCGTCGAGGTACGGCGCGCAGCCATTGACGAAATAGATGACCGGCTTGCCCGGGTGCTTGGCGTGCAGGTGCTCGATCACGCGCCTGGCGTAGCGCAGCGGGTACTCGCGGAAGTCGCCGGGCGACACGATCCCGCCCCAGCTGTCGAACAGCATCGCGCAGTCGGCGCCGGCGGCGAGCTGAGCGTCGAGGTACGCCGCGCAGGTGCGCGCGAGCCGGTCGAGCAGCGCGTGGGCATCGACCGGCGCGCCGAACAGGAGCTTCTTGGTGTGGGCGTAGTCCTTGCTGCCGCCGCCCTCGACCGCGTAGGTCAGCATCGTCAGCGGCGCCCCCGCAAAGCCGATCAGCGGCACGCGGCCGGCGAGCGCCTGCTGGATCTTGCGGATCGACGCCATGACGAACGGCACCGCCTGCTCGGGGTCGGGAACTGCGAGCTTGCCGATCTCGGCGCCCGTACGGACGGGATTGGTGATCTTGGGGCCCGACTCCGGAAACGTGACGTCGATGCCCATGCCGGGCAGCGTGATCAGGATGTCGCTGAACAGGATCGCGGCGTCGAAGCCGAGCTCGTCGATCGGCTGCAGGGTGACCTCGCAGGCCAGGTCGGGCGAGCGGCACATCTCCAGGAACGAGGCTCGTGCACGTACCGCGCGGTAGGCGGGCAGGTAGCGGCCGGCCTGCCGCATCATCCAGGTCGGCGTCCTCTCGACGGGCTCGCGCCGGCACGCGCGCAGGAACAGGTGATCCGCCATCTGGCGCATCCTACCTGCAACGGACTATGCTCGATAGGCTCGATGGCCGGGGCTGCGCTCAGCATCAAGCTTCGTTGCGCTTCGTGGCAGCAGCTCGCCACGATCTATCGGCGCGACTTGAGCCGTGGGTCGATGTTCCTCAAGGCATCGACGCAGCCGCCGATCGGCACGCTCGTGCGCATCGATCTCGAGCTGCCGAGCGCGACCGTGATCGAGCTGTCGGGCGTGATCGTCAAGCACGTCG
>JBLMXA010000935.1:0-4198 GCA_050257515.1 Acidobacteriota bacterium
GTCGCAGTGCTCGAAGTCGGCGCGCGTCGCGCTGCCCATCATGGGCGAGGACACCCAGAACTCGCAGGTCTTCTCCTGCGCGAGCGCGCTCGACCGGTAGCGCGAGCCGAGCACGCGGCGCGTCGCCGTCGAGTACGCGCCCGGCAGGTGGTTCCCCTGCCCGCCTCCGCCGTAATAGAAGATGCTGTCGCCGCCGTGCGTGTCGCGCACGTGCGCGAGCCGCGCCGCGACCTCGCGGATCGCGGTGTCCCAGTCGATCGGCTCGAACGAGCCGTCGGCGCGCCGGCGCAGCGGCGAGGTCAGCCGGTCGGCGGCGTGCTGGTAATGATCGAGCCGGTGCGGCTTCTCGCACGCGTAACCGCGCGACGCCGGGTGCGCCTTGTCGCCGCGCAGCTTGACGAGATGTCGGCCGTCATCGCCGCCGAGCATCACCTCGAGCCCGCAATTGCACTCGCACAGGATGCACGCCGTCCGCTTCCAGCTCATCCGCGCAGTCTACCGCCGCGCGTTGCGCTGGTAGCGCGCGAGCTGCACCAGCACGATCACGGTGCCCACGGTGTAGTCGGCGACGACGGCGGGGAGTCCGGTGATGGCGCGCAGCATGGGTACAGCGTAGCGAGCCGACGTTTCCGGGCGATTTCGTCGCGGAAAATCCTAGCCGTAGCGCTTCCGGAGTGCCGCGACCGCGCCGGCTCGCGTGTCGGCCTCGAGCCCGAAACAATCGCCCAGCAAGTCGCCGATCTGCGCGTCGTTGCCGCCGGTCACCGCGGTGCGCAGGCCCATCGCCTTGGGCATGAACGCCGGATCGGCCATCCGCGCTCGGAAGTGCTCGCTCGCGGTGCGCGCCTGGTCGGGCGCGAGCCCGAGCAGCGTCTCGAGCACGCTCGCGGCGGCGGTGGAGTTGCCCTGCATCATCGCGGCGGCGAAGTCGCGGAAGGTCACGTCGGCCACGCCCGCACTCTACCGCGCGGACACGTCGCGCAGCACGGCGACGTAGCCATTCGCGCGGGAGCTCGCGGGCACGACCTCGCGCGCGGCGAGCGTGCGCGCGAGCGCGGGCAGCCGGAACCACGGCACGGTCGGGAGCAGATGGTGCTCGAGGTGATAGTTGACGTGGAGCGGCGCCACGGTCGCGCGCGCGAGCAGGTTCGCGCGCGTCGTGCGCGTGTTGTGAAGCGGATCGGCGGTGCGCGCCATGCACGCGTGCTCGGCGAGCGAGCGCACGCGGAGGAACAGGCTGAACGTCGTCAGGTACGCGACGACCCACGCGACGTACGTCCATGCGATGCCGGCCGCCGCGAGCGCGGCGAGCATCGCGAGGTTCGCGAGCACCGGGCGCGCGAGGTGGCGCGCGCCGGCGGCGAGGTGCTCGCGCGCGGTGCGGCGTGGCGCGCGCCGGATTGCGCCGCCGACGTCGAACGCGAGCAGCTCGAAGTCGATGAGCAGCAGGCCGACGACGCGGCGCAGGCCGGCGAGGCCGGTGAGATCGCGCGCGACCTTGCGCGCGAGCGAGCCGCGCGTCATCGGCTCGACCGGCGCGAGCCCGAGATCGGGATCGCGGTCCGTGCCGGTGTGCGCGTGATGGCCCAGATGGTGGCGGCGGTAGCGCGCGACGTCGCTCTACGTCGGCGCGGCGCACGCGAGGTCGGCGAGCACGTCGTTGCACCAGCGCGCGCGGAACAGCGAGCCGTGCGCGGCGTCGTGCATCGCGACGGCGAGCGCGAGCTGGCGGCCGCCGAGCACGATCGTGACGGCGACGAACACGAGCGGGTGCGGCCAGCGCGCGAGCGCGGCGAAGCTCGCGGCGATCACGAGCCAGCTCGACCCGATCGCCCACGCGCCGGCGACGTTCGACGGCCGGGTCAGCGCGCGGATCTCGTCGCGCGACAGCGAGTAGACGTCACGCGGCTGCACGCACGCCCTCTTCGGTCATCGCGACCGCGACGCCGGCGAGCCGCGCCCACAGCCGCCGGCCGTGCGCGTCGAGGCGTCGGGCGGCCTCGACCATCGCGCGCCGCGCGGCGACATCGACGAGCGGCTCGGGCAGCCGCGGATCGAAGATGATCTTGCGCAGCACCTCGCCGCCGAACAGGAACGCCTCGCGCGCGGCGGCACGCGGCTCGGCATCCGGCGTCGCGAGCCAGCGATCGATGCGCTGGGTGGTCTGCACGTACGACGCCGACAGCCGCTCGCGCTCCCACAGCTTGCGCGCGCGCGCATCGGTCGCCGCGTCGAGCTCGCTCGCGCGCACGACGAGCGCCTCGGGCTCGACGCCGAGCTCGACGAGCCGCGCGCGCAGCTCCGGCACGCCGCCCTGCAGGTTGTCGGGGCGGACCTCGAGCGTGCGGCCGAGCGTGCGGAAGCCGAGCAGTCGCAGCGCGCGCTCGCGGCGGACGAGCGCGCCGCGATCGCTGCGCGCGAGCTCGCCGACGTGCACGAACGCCCACCCGCCATCCCACCGCCGCACCTGGCGCTCGAGCTCGCGCCAGCCGGTCGCGTGGCGCGTGATCGCCTGCGCGGCCTCGCCGAGCCGGTACGAGCCGCGCCCGGTCGCCTCGAGCGTGCCGGCCGCGACGAGCCGCGCGATCGCGACGCGCACGCGGTTGCCGGTCATCGCGAGCACGTCGCCTGCGGCGACGAGCTTCGCGGCGGTCAGCTCGTGGCCATCGGCCGCCGACAGCAGCTGGAGCACGAATCGCTTCGCCGTCGGCACCATGCCACGATATTACCTCTTCACGCATGTCTTGCAAACGACCGTAATATCGCGATTCCGCGGTATTCTCGGCCGACATGGCGAGCATCGTCCGCACCTACCGCACCGCCGGGCGGTTCGCGCAGATCAGCGCGGTGCTCGTCAAGCACGGCTTCGGCGAGCTGGTCGGCCGGCTCAGGCTCGGCAGCGCGCCGGTCGCGAGCGATGGCTCGCCGGCGCCCGATCCGCTCGCGGTGCGGCTGCGCCGCGTGCTCGAGGATCTCGGCCCGACGTTCGTCAAGCTCGGCCAGATCGCGTCCACGCGCGCCGACCTGCTGCCGCCCGGCCTGATCGCCGAGCTCAAGAAGCTGCAGGACTCGGTGCCGCCGATGACCGCGGACGAGGTCGACGAGATCCTGCGCGAGTCGTGGGGCGACGACCTCGATCAGGTGTTCGCGAGCTTCGACCGCACGCCGCTCGCGGCCGCGTCGATCGGCCAGGTCCACGTCGCGAAGCTGCGCGAGAGCGACGACGGTCCCGAGCGCGACGTCGTCGTCAAGCTGCAGCGGCCGGGCGCGCGCGCGCAGATCGAGCGCGATCTCGATCTGCTCTACCAGCTCGCGCGCATGCTCGAGACGTACGTGCCGGAGACCAAGGTGTACTCGCCGAGCGGGCTCGTCGGCGAGTTCGACCGCGCGGTCACCGCCGAGCTCGACTACGGCCAGGAGGCCGACAACGCGAAGCGGTTCGCGCGCAACTTCTCCGACAACCCGGCGGTGCGGTTCCCCGAGGCGCACAAGCACGTCTCGGGCAAGCGCACGCTCGTGATGGAGCGGTTCTTCGGCGGCCGCATCGACAAGATCGAGGACCCCGCGATCGCCAAGCGGGTCGCGCGCGACGCGCTGCACGTGATCGCGAAGATGGTGTTCGAGGACGGCTTCGTCCACGCCGATCCTCACCCCGGCAACATCATCATGATCGGCCCCGCCGACGCGCCGGTGATCGGCCTCATCGATCTCGGGCTCGTCGGCCGGCTGCCCGAGGAGCTGCGCGACGGCGCGATCCGCCTGTTGATCGCCGCCGCGACCGGGGACGCGCGCGCGGTCGCCGACGCGCTGCTCGCGCTCGGCAAGCCGCGCGGCCGCGTCGACGTCAAGGCGTTCCGCGCCGAGGTCGCGGTGCTGTCGGAGAAGTACCTCGGCCGCCCGCTCAAGGAGATCGAGACGTCGGCGCTGCTGCGCGATCTCGTGCAGGGCGCGGTCAAGTACGAGATCGACATGCCGGTCGAGATCGTGATGGTCGGCAAGGCGCTGATGACCGTCGAAGGTATCGGCAAGCAGCTCGATCCGGATCTCGACATCCTCGGCGAGCTCAAGCCGTTCCTGACGAAGGTCATCGCGAAGCGCTACAGCCCGGAGCGACTCGCGCGCGATGGTCTGCGCGCCGCGCGCGCGCTCGGCGATGCCGCCGTCAATCTACCGCGCACGGTCACCGACATCCTCGAGG
>JBLMXA010000936.1:0-8754 GCA_050257515.1 Acidobacteriota bacterium
GACTTCCTTGCTCTTGAACGACTCGGGATCGTCGAGCACCTCGCCGTCGCGGTTGCCGAGGATGTTCGTCGAGTACCAGTCCTGGAGGCCGAGCATGCGCGCCTTGAAGCCGGGCGCGAGGATCGTCTTCATCAGCGTCTGGCCGGTCTTGAAGTCCTTGCCGGCGATCGGCAGGCCCTGCTTGCGCGCGAGCTCCTGCAGCGCGGGCGTGTCGACCGACAGGTTCGGCGCGCCGTTCGCGTACGGCACGCCCATCTTGAGGCACGCATACGCGTAGATCTGCGACGGCGCGACGTCGTCGTGCGACGCGCGCAGCGCGTCCTCGAACTTCGCGAGCGTCGAGTGGACCTCGGTCGGCTTGCGATAGACCTCGGTCGAGCCGCACCACACCGCGATCAGGCGGTCGCAGCCGTTCTTCTCCTTGAAGGACTTGATGTCCTCCATGAGCTGCTCGGCGAGGTTCATCTTCGACGTGCCCTTCTTCACGTTGGGCCCGTTGAGCTTCTTGACGTACGCCTGCTCGAACACCGCCGTCATCGGCTTGATCGCCTCGAGCTCGGGCTTGAGCTGGTCGAGCAGCCGCGTGTCGAGCACGCCGGCGCGGACCGCTGCCTGGTACGCGTTGTCGGGGAAGATGTCCCAGCCGCCGAACACGATGTCCTCGAGCTTCGCGAGTGACACGTAGTCCTTGATCGCGGGCGAGTTGTTGTCGGTGCGCTTGCCGAGCCGGATGTGACCCAGCTGGGTCAGCGAGCCGATCGGCTTGCCGAGCCCGCGACGGATCGCCTGCACGCCGGCGATGAATGTGGTCGCGACCGCGCCCATGCCGGGCAGCAGGATGCCGAGCTTGCCGCTCGCGGGCTTGACGTCGACGCCTTTCTTGAGAGCCATGCGCGGAAAGTGCACCACGGCCGAGGAGCTTTCAATAGGAAGCGATCGGCAATCCCCCTCGGGGACCGTGTCGAGTTTTCACCACCTCTAGGTGGCGGCGAACAACGGGCGGAGTCCTGCCGGATCGTTCGTCATGATGCCGTCGGCGCCGAGCTCGAGCAGCCGCGCGGCCTCGGCGCGGTCGTCGATCACCCAGAAGTCGACGCGCAGCCCGACGCTGTGACATTTCGCAACGAACGCCGGGCGATCGAACCGGATCGGTCCCTGCCGGGTCGGAACCTGCGCGGCATTGCCGGTCAGCGGCAGCTGCCGCCACAGCAGCGCCGGCAGCCCGAGCAGCGTCGCGACCTCGCTCTGCGACAGCGACGTGTCGCCGTGGTAGCCGCGCCGGCGCACCTCGACGAGCGTCTTGAGCTGGAAGCTCGCGAGCGTGACGCGGTCCTCGGCGCCGAGCCGCTTGACCAGCTCGAGCATCGCGTCGACCGCCGCCTCGCCCTTGAGGTCGACGTTGATCTGCGCCGACGGGAACGCGCGCAGCACCTCCTCGAACGTCGGCACGCGGATCCCCTTGCCCGCGAACGGCCGCGAGCCATCGCGCGCGACGAACCCCCAGCCCGCGTCGAGCCGCTGCGCGTCGGCGAGCGCGAGCTCGTGCCACGCGATCGGCACGCCGCACGTGCGCTGCGCGGTGTCGTCGTGCGCGACGATCAGCACGCCGTCCTTCGTCAGGTGGACGTCCATCTCGAGCGCGTCGGCGCCGGCCTCGAGCGCGCGCTCGAACGCCGGCAGCGTGTTCTCGGGCCGCTCCGCCGAGGCGCCGCGATGTGCGTAGAGGCGCCGCGGGTGCATCTATTTCTCGTCGTCCTCTTGCAGATCGAGCGCCTGCGCCGGGACGGGCGGCGGCCGCGGATCGCTCACCTGCACCACCTCGACCGAGTACTTGATGTCCTTCTCGGCGAGCGGATGAACGAGCCGCACGTCGACGTCGTCGCCCGCGATCTTCACGACCTGCAGGATGACGTTCATCTTCGCCTTGTCGGCGCTCGCGGCGACGAGCTTCTCGCCCTCGGTCAGCTTCGCATCCTTGGGAAAGTCGCTGCGCTTCATCTTCTTGAGCGGGTGCATCGCCGGGTTGCCGAAGGCGTCCTTGGCCTTGAGCACGCCGTCGCGCTTGGCGCCGTTCTCCAGGCCCTCGAGCAGCGTCTCGAGGCCGGGCAGCATCGTCCCCGCGCCCTGGACGTACTCGACGGTGCTCTTCTCGAGCTGCTGGCCTCCCGCGACCGACAGATCGACCTTGAGCTTCACTCGACGACCCTTCTCGATCTTCACGCCACCGACGTTAACGGATCTGGACACCCACGCAAGCGTCTCGGGCACTTGCGTTTTTTTGACCGTTGGCACAAAAGCAGCACAATAGGTCGCCCGGTGCTCCGCTATCTGATTTGCCTAGCTGCTCTCGCCGCGTGCCACCCCCAGCGGGAGGCGCCGGAGCTGCACGTGCTCGGCGCCACGCAGCACGAGGTCGTGTACGTCCAGGTCACCAACCCCGCGTCGCACCCGATGCGGCTCGACAAGCTCGAGTACACGTTCGCCGCCGACAACGGCCGGACGATCGTCGCCCAGGGCGAGCTCCCGCTCGATGCGCGCGAGGTGCCCGAGCAATCGGCGGTCGTCGTCGAGGTGCCGCTCGACGTCGAGACGACGAAACCGATGATGCTCACCGGCACGCTCACGGCCGAGCTCGATCAGATCGTGCGGAACTTCCAGGTATCGGCGCAGATCCAACCACACTGAACCTTGATTCTCCGGCGGGAGCGCGTCTCACTTAGGGCCATGAGACGCATCTGGATTCTCGTCGCGCTCGCGGTTGCTGTTGCCATCGGGGTTGCACCCGCGCTCGCCGATCACAGGTACGGCAGGCAGGTCAGGTACGTCGGCGTCCACCCGATCCCGAAAAGCGAGGGCGGGGGGATGTGTTACATCGAAGGCCCGCACGTCCACATCTACGCGGCCAACAAGCTCGAGTATCGCAACCACGAAGGCGACCACTACTTCGTCGGTGATCCGGTCGCGTACGGCTGGGACGGCCCGAAGTACGCGTACAAGGGGCCGCACCCGATCCACGTCGACGCCGTCGTCGGCGGCGATCCGGACGTCGAGTACTGCTACATCCAGGGGCCGCACTATCACTACTTCGAGCCCGAGTCCGATCCGGACTTCAAGGTCGTCGGCGGCGCGTACTTCTACGTCGGCACGCCGCCGCCTCCGATGATCGAGGCGCGCCCGCAGTACGTCGGCATCAACGCGTACTACCAGCCGTTCGTCTACACGCGGCCGGAGGTCGAGGTCGAGGCGCCGGTCGGCTGGATCGGCGCGCGCGCCGAGTTCGGGGTGCCCGCGGTCGTCGCGCCGGGCGTCGTCGTCGAGGGACCGCGCGCCGCGATCGGCGTCGTCGTGCCGGCGCCGAGCGTGCACGTCGGCCTCGACGTCGGCATCGGCATCGGCGGTGGCATCGGCGTCGTGCGCCCGGCCCCCGCGCCCGTGTTCATCGAGGGTCACCACGACAACGGCCGCCACGAGGGCTGGCACAAGGGGCGACGATGAGGCTCGCGCTCGTCCTGGTCGTCGCTGCCGCGTGTGGTGGCAAGCGCGCCGACAAGCCCGACGCCGCGTTCGACGCCTGGAAGAAGGGCGGGCTCGACGTCTCGGAGTTCAAGTCGACGAACTCGACCGTCGGCAAGGACTGCAGCACGGGCACCGTCGCCAAGATCGACGTGCTGATCTGCCGCTTCGACAGTCCCGACGCCGCGAAGGCGGCACAGGATCTCGGGCTGCAGTGGGTCGGCGACACGACCGGCATGTCGCAAGCGGAAGGCCTGCTCGTGATCGCGGCCGCCGATCGACGCAAGGCCGATCCCAGCGGCCGGACGATCAACCGGATCTTCAAGCTCGTGCCGCACTGATCTTGCACCTCCTCGAGCGCGAGGAGGTTTGTCATGAAAACACTGGGCATCGTGGTATTGGCGATCGCCGGTTGCGCGACGAGTCCGCCGACACGCCAGGGCAAGAACGCGCTGGAGCAGGAGGCCGATGCCACGCTCGGCGAGATGCGCGCGCGCGATCCGAGCATCGACAACGTGCTGCGCGGTAGCTACGCGTATGCGGTGTTCCCGGACGTCGGCAAGGCGGCCGTCGGCGCGGTCGGCGGGGCCTACGGACGCGGCGTGCTGTTCGAGCACGGTCGCCCGAGCGGGTACGTGAAGCTCGAGGCCGGGTCGGTCGGCGCCGAGCTCGGTGGCGAGACCTATGCCGAGCTGCTCGTGCTCCGGAACGCCAGCGACGTGCGGCGGCTCAAGCAGGGCCACTTCGACCTCGGCGCGAACATCGCGGCGGTGGCGCTCAAGACCGGCGCTGCGGCCGCGGCCGACTTCCGTAACGGACGTGCGGTATTCGTGATGCCGCGCGGCGGCCTGATGGTCGACGTCTCGGTGGCCGGTCAGCGCATCGATTATCAGCCGGCCGGCTGAGCTACGTACTATGCTGAGGTGATGCGGCTGGGCGTAGTCGTGCTCGCGCTGCTGGGCGGCTGTAACCAGGTGTTCGGGCTGGAGTCGACGCAGCTTCGCGACGGCGGCGACGGTGCGGACAGCAACCTCGACGCGCCGCCCGCGGGCTGCCACTTCGTCGAGCTCGACGCCGACATCGCCGCGTACATCGTCGACGCCGGCATGTACGGCAAGGACAGCGAGCTGTTCACCGACGCCACCCACCACACGCTGGTCGCGTTCCCGATGGACGGCGTGGGCGCGGCCGGCGAGCACATCGCCGGGGTCGTGCTGAAGCTCGCGCCGATCACGAAGTGCACGGATCAGTGCACGCCGTGCCTCGCGGCCGGCGCGATGCCGGCGACGCGGTTCCAGGCGTACTGGAGCTGGGACATCTGGAACGAGGGCAACGTCGACGAGACCGAGCGCGATAGCGGCAACCCGTGGAACGCCGCCGGTGCCGACGCCGAGGGCGCGATGCCCGGCAGCGGCCTCGCCGACCGCAGCCCGCGCCTCGTCGACGCGCCGATGCCGCCGGTCGACGGCACGGTCTACGAGTTTCGCGTCCCGCGCTCGGCGATCGAGTCCAACCGCGCCGAGCCGTGGTTCGGCGACCACTCGGGCAGCACGCCCGTGAAGCGGCTGACGATCCAGCTGCGCACCGACCGGCTCGCGGCCTTCGCGTCCGACGATCACGACGGCAGTCCGTGCAACGAGCCCGAGCCGTTGCCGAGGCTGACCGTCACGACATGCCCGTGATAGGGTCCGCGCCATGTCGTGGTCCGTCGTCGCCGATCAGGTGCTCGCAGGTACGCCGTCTACCCGCGATCAGGCGCGCGCGGTGCTGCACGCGCCGGCCGACGAGCTGCTCGCGCTGCTCGACGCCGCGTTTCGCGTGCGCCGCGCGTTCTGGGGCCGCCGCGTGTCGCTGCACGTGCTCGAGAACGCGAAGCTGGGCGCGTGCCCCGAGGACTGCGGGTTCTGCTCGCAGTCGAGCAAGCACGCGTCACCGAGTGGCGAGGCGCCGATGAAGTCGGTCGACGAGCTCGTCGAGGGCGCGCGCCGCGCCCACGCCGCTCGCGCGAAGCGCTATTGCATGGTCACCGCGACGCGCGGGCCGAGCCAGCGCGATCTCGACACGATCTGCGACGCCGCGCGCCGCATCAAGAGCGAGCTCGACATCGAGCTGTGCGCGTCGCTCGGGCTGCTCACCGAGGCGAAGGCCAAGCGACTCGCCGAGAGCGGCGTCGATCGCTTCAACCACAACCTCGAGACGAGCGAGCGCCACTACGGCCAGATCGTGTCGACGCACACGTGGCGCGACCGCGTCGCGACCGTGCAGCACGCGAAGGCCGCGGGCATGGACACCTGCTGCGGCGGCATCGTCGGGCTCGGCGAGAGCGAGGACGACCTGCTCGACCTCGCGTTCGCGCTGCGCGAGCTCGATGTCGACTCGGTGCCGGTCAACTTCCTCGACGCGCGGCCGGGCACGCCGCTCGCCGGCTACCCTCTCGTCGAGCCCGGCTACGCGCTGCGCGCGCTGTGCATGTTCCGCTTCGTGCATCCGCGCACCGATCTGCGGGTCGCGGGCGGCCGCGAGCTGACGCTGCGCGCGCTGCAGGCGTTCGCGCTGTATCCGGCGAACTCGATCTTCACGCAGGGCTACCTGACGACCGGCGGCGCGACCGCGCACGCGGATCATCAGATGATCCGCGATGCCGGGTTCGAGCTCGAGCTCGCGTCGGGCGAGACCGTCGCCGCAGATCCTGCGGCGGTCGCGCACCTGCGCCGTCCGTCGCTGCCGCTCGCGCACTAGCTTTCTGGCGCGTCGGGTGCATGGTTTGCTTGTTATGAACCCCAGCTCGCGTGAAGCGCGCAGAATCCGCGATCGGCTCCATCGTACGCGCACCCAGTTGCTCGCGCGCTTGCACGATACCGTCGAGCACGCAGACGAGGAGCTCGCGACGCCGGAGGTCGAGGTCGTCGACGTGGCGAACGGCCAGTGGGACGCGCGCGTGCTGTCGCGGATCGGCGATCGCGAGGCCGCCGAGCTGGCGGCGATCGCGAACGCGCTCGAGCGGCTCGACCGCGGCGACTACACGACATGCGTCCGCTGCAGCGGCAAGATCGAGCGCGCGCGGCTGCGCGCGATGCCGACCGCGACGAAGTGCGGCGACTGCGCCAAGCGAGCCGAGCGCCGTGCTACGCCTCGGGCATGAGGATCGATCGCGTCTACACGCGCGTCGGTGACGCCGGCGAGACGTCGCTGATCGGCGGCGATCGCGTGTCGAAGGCGAGCGCGCGGCTCGACTGCTACGGCACCGTCGACGAGCTCAACGCCGTGCTCGGCCTCGTCTGCGAGGCGCTCGCGGCCTCGGCCGCCGGCGCGCACCTCTCGCCGATCCTCCGGCGCGTCCAGAACGAGCTGTTCAACCTCGGCTGCGAGCTCGCGACGCCCGACCCCCAGCGCCGCACCCAGGGCCCGCGCATCGAGCAGCGCCACGTCGACGCGCTCGAGCGCGACATCGACGCCGTCAACGACGACCTGCCCGCGCTCAAGTCGTTCGTGCTGCCCGGCGGCGGCTGGGCCTCGTCCTACTTCCACCTCGCGCGCACGGTGTGCCGCCGCGGCGAGCGCATCGTCGTCGGCCTCGGCGATCCCGAGCACGCGCTCGGCATCGCCTATCTCAACCGGCTCTCCGACGCGCTGTTCGTGTGGGGCCGCTGGGCCGCGCTCCAGGACGGCCGCGACGAGCCGCTGTGGGACTCGAGGGCGACTTGACCATGGTCATGACCAGGGTCACAATGCTGCTATGGACCCGGTTTCCAAGAGTATTCTCAAGGCCAAGATGCTGGAGTACCTGCGTCGGGTCGAGGAGACCGGCGAAGAGCTGATCGTCACGGACAACAACGTTCCGGTCGTGCGGATCGTGCCGATCAAGCACCGCCGGCCCGCCCGCGAGCTGTTCGGCGACGTCCGCGGGCGCGTCATCTATCACGAGGACGTGCTCGCGCCGACGACCGACGAGTGGGCCGAGTCGTGATCCTGCTCGACACTCACGCGCTGCTGTGGTGGGCGCTCGATCCGGACCAGCTCAGCGAGCGCGCGGCAGCCGCCGTCGCCGACATGGAGCGCGACGGCGGCTACGCAAGCTCGATCTCGATCTGGGAGCTCGGCGTCAAGGTGCAGCGAGGCAAGCTCGAGCTGCCGTTGCCGATCGAGGAGCTCGCGCGCCGCATCGAGCGCAGCGGCGCGGTCGAGCTGGTGGCCGTGGATACGACGCTGTGGCTGCGCAGCCTCGCGCTCCGCTGGGAGCACCGCGATCCGGCCGACCGCGTGATCGTCTCGACCGCCCTCGCGAAGAACGTCCCGCTGTTGACGAAGGACGAGACCATCCGCGCGGCCGGCATCGTCACGACCGTGTGGTGATCGACAACCGGCGCAGCTCGTCCCGGCCGATCCAGTAGGCGACGAGCACCGCGGGCAGGCACAGCAGGTCGGTCCAGTCGGGGTAGAACTCGGCGCCGTGGCCGAGCGCGCGGGCGGCGAGCTCGCGGACCGGCGCGACCAGCTTGACGAGCGTGAAGCCGAGCGCGGTGGCGAGGCAGCAGGCGACGAGGCGGCGATGCGTGAGATGCCGGCGGGTGACGAGACCGATCAGTGCGGACAGCACGACGGGCGCGAAGACGAGACCGGCGACGTCGCTGAGCTTGCCGGTGAGCCAGTCGTGAAAGCGTGGCTTGAGCACCCAGTCGTTGACGACGAGGACGATGACCGCGACGAGGGCGACGGGATGCATCGCTTCGCCGACCGGTAGATCGCCGCCGCGCAGGGCTCGCCGCAGCCGCTCCACGCGTATACTCTGCCGGTCGTGTCAGAGTCCGGCAAGCAGTCCGAGAGCGCGAAGCAACTCGCCGAGGCCGAGCAGAAGGCGAAGGAGCGGTTCGAGAAGGCGATGACCGAGCTGCGCGAGGGCGCGTATCGGTTCAGCTCGCGCGCGCGCGGCCAGTCCGAGCTCATCATCGAGGAGCTGATCGATCCCGAGGGCGAGACCGTCGCGGCGCTCGCCGAGGTCGAGGGCGAGCCCGGCGCGCTCGCGCTCGCGCAGTCCCTCGAGCTCATCACGTTCGACACGTGGCTGTTCGGCCAGATCGGCGACAAGGAGTCGCTCGATCTGAAGGCCGAGGATCACTGGGAGGTGTGGTTCCAGTTCGGCGCGTGGATCGGCGAGACGATCCGGCGGCGGCACGGCGGCCACTGGCTGCTGATGGGCGACGACCCTCACACGTGGCGGATCGGCTTCACGAAGATCTTCCT
>JBLMXA010000937.1:0-5468 GCA_050257515.1 Acidobacteriota bacterium
CGCGCCGAAGCTGCGCTACGGCACCGCGAACGCACCGGCGAGCTGGCACCGGTTCGTCGCGATGGCCGGCGGCTCGTGGCAGGTCGCGTGGGACGCGGCGACCGGCGTGCCCGATCGCATCTGGGGCTCGGGGATCGCCGCGCCCGGCGCGAGCGCCGATCCCGCGATCGCCGAGCGCTACGCGCGCCAGGTGCTCGCCGATCACCTCGCGCTGCTCGCGCCCGGCGCGTCGGCCAGCGACTTCGAGCTGGTGTCGAACACGACGGACGGCGACCTCCGCTCGGTCGGCTTCGTCCAGCGCGCGGGCGGGCTGCGCGTCGTCGGCGGCCAGCTCAGCTTTCGCTTCAAGCGCGACCGGCTGTTCGTGATCGCGTCGCAGGCGCTGCCCGGCGTGCCCGCACCGGTCGCGAGCGCTCGGGTCGCGCGCGCGTCGGTCGTCGCGAAGGCGATGCCCGCGCTGCGCGCCGCGGTCCAGCTGCCGGCGGCGCCGGTGCGCGCGGTCGGCGATGACGTCGTGCTGCCGCTCGTCACCGACGACGCGGTGCTCGGCTATCGCGTCACGACGCCGCTCGAGATCGACGGCGCCGCCGACGGCCGCTACCTCGCGTACGCCGATCCCGCGACCGGCGGCATCGTCGCGATCCATCAGCTCAACGAGTACGCGGCGGGCACCGTGCTCTATCACGGCGTCGACCGCTGGCCGGGGCGCGGCTACGTCGATCGCCCGGCGCCGCGCGCGCACGTCACGATCGACGGCGCGGCCCAGACGACGTCGTCGGCAGGCGGCGTGACGTGGTCGTCGAATCAGTCCGCGGCGCTGGTGACCGCGATCGTCGGCGACCTCGTCAACGTCGTGAACATGAGCGCCGACGTCCAGGACACCGCGAGCGCGCAGATGACGATCGCACCGGGCGGCAGCGTGACGTGGGATGCCTCGAGCGTGCTCGAGGACGACGCGCAGGTCCAGGCGTACCTCGACACGAACCTCGCGAAGGAGTACGTGCGCGCGAACGTCGACGCCCAGATGCCGACGCTCGACGATGCGATGACCGTCAACGTCAACTTGAACCAGGAGTGCAACGCCTACTTCGACGGCACCGCGCTCAACTTCTTCCACGCGTCGCCGCCACCCTGCAAGCCGTGCTGCAACAACACCGCGCTGCTCCAGGACGTCAACTTCCACGAGTACGGACATCGCGTCCACACCGCCGAGATCATCGCGGGCGTCGGCTCGTTCGACGGCGCGATGAGCGAGGGCGCCGCGGACTTCCTCGCGGCGAGCATCACCGGCGATCCCGGCATGGGCCGCGGATTCGAGTACACCGACGATCCGCTGCGCCAGCTCGATCCGCCGAACAAGGAGTACCGCTGGCCGATCGACATCGACTCCGACATCCACGCGACGGGCCTCATCTTCGCCGGCACGTTCTGGGACCTGCGCAAGGCGTTCATCGCGGCGTACGGGGCGGAGGCCGGTGTCCCGCTGACGAACAAGCTCTACGTCGCCGCGCTGCGCCGCGCGACGAACATCCCGTCGTCCCTGATCGAGGCGCTCGCCGCCGATGACGACGACGGCGACCTGTCGAACGGCACGCCGCACGAGTGCATCATCCGCGACGCGTTCGCCGCGCACGGCATGCGCACCGCGACCGGCACGGTGACGCAGCCCGGCGCGATCGCGCAGGTCACGCTCGCGACCGGCGTCGCGATCGATCTCGTGGGCGCGTCGTCGTGCGGGACCGACACGGTGTCGTCGGTGCTGCTCGGCTGGGCCGGCGCCCACGCGAACCCACCGGCGGGCACGGTGATGGCGCAGCAGGTGACGCCGACGCACTTCGTCGCGACGCTGCCGATGTCGCCGAACGGCGCGGTCACGTACCACGCGTCTGTCACGTTCGCCGACGGCAACGTCATGGAGCTCGCCGACAACCTCGCCGATCCGAAGTACCAGGCGTTCGACGGGCCGATGATCAAGCTCTACTGCACCGACTTCGAGGACGGCGATCCGCTCGCCGCCGGATGGACCGCGTCGAATGCCGACAGGTCGCCGCCGACGTGGGCGTGGGTCGAGCCGGGCGGCGGCGCGACGAATCCGCAGGCCGCGTTCTCCGGCACGCACGTGCTCGCGCAGGCACCCGGGGGCAACTATCTGCCGAACCAGCAGACGAGCGTGCACATGCCCAAGCTCTACACGTGGCCGTACAGCAACGTGCACCTGCAGTACCGGCGGTGGCTTGCCGTCGAGGACAGCCACTTCGATCACGCGCAGATCACCGCGAACGACCGCCAGGTGTGGCTCAACGCGACCGACAACCTCGGCGATGCGTCGACGCTGTCGCACATCGACAAGGAGTGGCGGTTCCACGAGCTGCCGCTGTCCGGGTACTTCCGCGGCCGTACGCTCGACGTCGCGTGGCACCTCGACTCCGACGCCGGCGTCGAGATGGCGGGCTGGTCGCTCGACGACGTCTGCATCGTCGCGAGCCCGAACGAGATCTGCGGTGACGGCAAGATCTCGACCTACGAGCAGTGCGACGACGGCAGCGCGAACGCCGACGCGCCCGACGCGTGCCGCACCGACTGTCGCACGCCGGTGTGCGGCGACGGCATCGTCGACTCGAAGGAGGAGTGCGACGACGGCTCGGCGGGCAGCAAGGGCTGTACGCCGGACTGCAAGCTGATCCCGGTGCCGCCGAGCGGCGGCTGCTGCGATGCCGGCGGTGCCGGCGGCTCGCTCGCGCTCGGCACGATCGTGATCGGCGCGCTCGCGCGCCGGCGCCGTCACTTCAGCAGGCGCGGCTCGCGGAAGTCGCGCGAGCGATCGTAGATCGCGTACATCACGCGCTGCGCGTCGGCCTTCGTCTCCGCCGGCACCTGCGACTCGGCCAGCGCGTGGCCGTTCTCGAACGCCATCGGCGTCACCGCCACCTTGGTGCCGGGCGCCGTCGAGACGCTGCCGACCGTGCCGCCGGGCGCGGAACCCTGCGTCGGCGCGTCCAGCCGCTTGGGCGGAATCGCGACCGAGATCAACAGCGCGGTCGGAGCCTTCGTCGGGCTGCCGTCGCGGAACACGAGCATCGAGTTGTGAAACACGTCCGCCGACTCGATGGCGACGGCGCTGTAGCCGTTCTCGCGCGCGACGTCGAGCGCGTTCACGAGAATGGTGCGCGGCGGGACGACGTAGTGGGCCTGGTATGCCGTGCCCGCGATCGGCGTACACGCAGAGATGGCGAGGGCGAGGAGGATAGACCGCATGTCTCCACGCTAGGTGCGATCGCCGCGAGCGCATCGTTAAGCTCGACCGAGCGGCGTTAAGCTTTGCTTCGCGCACCAGCGACGATCGTGCGCGAGTTGCGCAACTCTCACGAGATGACGCGCGCGTCGGGCAGCTCGGCGTCACGACGCGCGGCGACACGGCGCTGGATCGCGGCGGTGAGCGCGGCGCAGATCAGCGACAGCAGCGTCATGATCCAGACGCCGGCGAGCGTCGAGCCGAGGTCGTGCGTGCCCGGCGAGAACGGCACGATCGCGGACACCGCGAGCGACATGCCGACGTAGACGTGGCGCGGGCGCGCGCCGAGGATCGCGAGCTGAGCGACGACACCGGACGCGACGAGCCAGCCGACGACGACGACCCACATGATCGAGCTGTCGAGCGCGACGCCCATGTCGTGCAGATCGTGGAACGCGAGCGACGCGAAGCCGAGCAGGCCGATCGACATGCAGCCGGCGAGCACGACGCGGCCGAGCGTCGTCGCGGCGACGCGCGGCGACCACGCGGTGGCCGCCGACGCGATCGCGGCGGCGAGACCGAGCAGCGGATACCAGCGGCCGTGCGGCGAGTCCAGCGGCGCGGTCGCGAGCAGCAGCGCGCCGGCGACCGAGGTAGCGACGAGCACGAAGCGTCGGACGCGGCTCACCCGACGAGGATAGCACTCCTTCCGCGGCGTCGAGCTCGCCGTGGCGCTCGCGCAGGCCACGCCGAGGACGGCGGACGACGACGCGCCGCGAATCTCGCCAACCGTCTAGAAGTCGCCGTCGTCGACCCAGCCGTCGCCGTTGCGATCGAGCCTGCGCAGCCGCTCCTGCAGCGCGGGCGGCGCCTCGGCGGGGCCGACGTTGCCATCGCCGTCGCGATCGTAGCGGCGGATCACGCCGCGCAGGCGTGCCGCGCGGCGGGCGTCGCGCATCTGCCGGCGGACGAGGCGGCGCACGAGCCGGCGAAACGTGTGGATCGCCTGCTGGCGCTCCGCGCGATCGAGGCGGCCGTCGCCGTCGCGATCGAACGCGGCGATCAGCGCGGCGCGCAGCGGGCGCATCGGGCGCGCGGTGGGTGCGGGCTGCGCGGGCGGCGGCGCGGCGTACGGATCGACGGGCTGGGCATGGGCGACACCGCCGGCGAGCAGCGCCGCGAGGACGAACGGGACGGCCTTCATGCCTCGTGGACCCGCGCCGCAACGAAACGTTAATCAGTTGCAGGGGTCGGTCAGCCCGCCGGGCGCCGGGACGGTCGGCGTACCGGTGGCGAGGTACGTCTCGAGGAAGCAGCCGTACTGGTGCTTCACCGCGTCGAGCTGGCGATAGATGTAGTGCGGATCGACGACGCCGTCGCCCATGTACTGGACGACGACCCGCGTCTTGCCGTCCTCGTTGGCGTGGACGGGGTAGGACACCAGGCCACCCAGGCCGTCGATGGCGAGCGCGTCCTGCATCGACGGCCACACCTGCGTGCCGGCCTGCTCGTGGCCGTACGCGAGCGCGGCGGCGTCGTAGACGTCGATCGGAAAGTACGTGTCGTTCAGGCCGACCGGCTCGTACACGTGGTGCACGGGCACCCCGGGCAGCGGGCGGCGGCCGATCCGCGCCATGTACGCCATCGGCTCGGCGGCCTCCCACGCGATGCCGATCAGGTTCATCGCGGGGTGGACGAACACGAGCTCGGCGTCGTCGATGCCGAGCGCGGTGCCGAGCAGCTGGCGCGCGCCGGGCACGATCGTCGATTCGAGGATCATCAGGTTCCAGAACCCGCCGGCGCCGGTCGGCACCAGCGCGCCGAATCGCGGCTCGACGGCGCCGACCATGTTCGTGTACATGCCGCCCATCGACTGGCCGCCGGCGACGAGCTTGCGCGGATCGAAGAAGTGATCGCCGGTCGGCGTCGCGATGCCGGTGCACGGCGCGAGCGTCGCCTGCGGCACGTGCAGCTGGAGCAGCGCGTCGAGCAGCATGCGCTGCTCGAACACGCCCTGCTGGAACGTCTGCGGGAACGCGGCGAGGTTGTTGATGTTGAGGTACTCGTAGTCGCTCGCGCCGGGCAGCCGCTCGGGGTTGAGCGGCAGCGCGCTCGACGCGGCGGCGATGTGATGGAGCGCGACGACGTAGCCGGGGCCCTTGCCCGGCGTCGGCATGTCGCTCGCGTCGAGCGACGGCCCGAGATCGACGATGCCGGTCGAGAGCCCGCCCGAGCC
>JBLMXA010000938.1:0-14992 GCA_050257515.1 Acidobacteriota bacterium
CGCGGCGGCAAAGTCAGCGCAGGCCGTGTACTCGCAGCTCGACGAGCTCGGCGCCACCAAGGCCAAGCAGTACGGGGCGCTGCTCGAGGACGTGATCGCCGTCCTGCTGCCTGAGCTGGTCGATCGCGTGCTGGAGTGTCTGCTTGGCGGACCCGCGGAGCTTCTCGCGCGCGTCGGAGTAAGTCTTTTCGATCACCAGGTTTCGCCGCGCGAGCTCGCTGGAATCATCGACGGCCTGCTCCATGAACGCCAGGTCCGGATCCTTGGCCGGGGTCCTCGGTGGCAGCGGCGCATCGGCGTCCGGCGTACCGGACGCCCGGTCCAGGGCGCGGACCGCGAGCTCCAGGTACGTCGCGGCCGAGTCGCGGTCGCTGCGACATAGCTGCTCGCGCGCCTGCTTCTCCTTCGACTTGCCGCAGGCGAGGAGCGTCACCACGAGCAGGATCCGCCACATGCGGCCACGGTACCCTATCTGTTGACGATGTGGACTGCCTCGCCGAGCGCGGCGGCGGCGGCCTCCATCACCGCCTCCGACAGCGTCGGGTGCGGATGGATCGTGAGGCGCAGGTCGTCGGCGACCGCGCCCATCTCGATCGCGAGCGCGCCCTCGGAGATCAGATCGGCGGCACCGTTGCCGACGATGTGCAGGCCGAGCACCTCGCCGGTCTTGGCATCGGCGACGACCTTGACGAAGCCATCGGTGTCGTTGACCGACAGCGCGCGGCCGAGCGCGGCGAACGGGAACTTGCCGACCTTGAGCTGCGCGTGGCCCTTGGCCTTCGCCTCGTCCTCGGTCAGCCCGGTCGTCGCGATCTCGGGATCGGTGAACACGACCGCGGGGATCGTGCGGACGTCCATCGCGACGTTGTGGCCGGCGATCACCTCGGCGACGACCTCGCCCTCGTGCGTCGCCTTGTGCGCGAGCATCATGCCGCCGATCACGTCGCCGATCGCGTAGATGCCGGGGACGTTCGTGCGCAGGTGATCGTCGGCCTTGATGAAGCCGCGCTCGACGGCGACGCCGGCGTTCTCGAGCCCGAGGTTCTCGCTGTTCGGCCGCCGGCCGATCGACAGCAGGATCTTGTCGGCGTCGATCGTCGCGGTCTTGCCGTCCTGCAGCTCGACGGTGAGCACCGCGCGGTCCCCCTTGTCCTCCCAGCTCTTCGCCTTGGTGTTCGCGAGCACCTCGACGCCCATCTTGCGCAGCTTGCGCTCGACGACGGCGACGCAGTCCTTGTCCATCGACGCGAGCACGCGCGGCAGCGCCTCGACGACCGTGACCTTGCTACCGAACTTCGCGTACACCATGCCGAGCTCGAGGCCGATGTAGCCGCCGCCGATCACGATCAGCCGCTGCGGCACGTGATCGAGCGCGAGCGCGCCAGTCGAGTCGATGATCCGCTGCTGATCGATCTTGAAGCCCGGGATCTCGGTCGGCCGCGAGCCGGTCGCCACCACGACGTTCTTCGTCACGATCGTCTGCGGGCCGGACTTGGTCTGGACCGTGATCCGGTGGCCGTCGGGCCCCGGCTTCTCCAGCTTCGCCGTGCCCTCGACGATGTCGACGCCGTTGGCCTTGAGCAGCGTGCGCACGCCGCTCGTCAGCTTGCCGACGACGCCGCCCTTCCACGCCTGCAGCTTCTTCACGTCGAGCGTGGGCTTCTGCGCGATCGAGATGCCGATCTCGTCGGCGTGGCCCATCTTCTCGAACAGCTTCGCGGCGTGGATCACCGCCTTCGACGGGATGCAGCCGACGTTGAGGCACACGCCGCCCATGTACTCGCGCTCGATGATGCAGGTCTTGACCTTGAGCTGACCGAGGCGGATCGCGGCGGGGTAGCCGCCGGGACCGGCGCCGATGACGACGGCATCGTAGCGTTGCTCTGCCATGCCGGGTGTGTATCACCGTTTCGACACGGTGGCGTCCGTCAGGTGCAGCTCGGCGAGCTGGTTTCCGAACTTCACACGCTGCAGCATCAGCTCCTCCTGCGCGTTGACGATCGCGATCGTCGTCTTCTGGATGCGATCGGAGATCTCGGCGAGCTTGGTGCGCAAGGTCGCCATCAGCTCGCCGCCGGTGCGCACGGCCCTGAGCGTCACGATCTGCGCGTGCAGCTCGCCCTCGCGGCCCTGCAGCTCGACGAGCTCGTCGCGCAGCGTCTTGATCTTGTCGCGGATGTCGCCGGCGCCGCGGTGGGTCGCGAGCAGCGCCTCGATCTGCTTCTTGAGCTCGGGCGAGGCATCGGGCTCGTCGATGTAGACCTTCATCATGTCGAGCGCGTCGTCGCTCGACAGCTCGAACGAGCGCTGCACCGGCGCCGCCTCGGCGATGTCGACGAGCCGGGTCTCTCCCGGCTTGAGCGTGATCTCGAACAGCTGCGAGTCGCCGACGCGCAGGAACGGCCCGGGCTGCGCGACGAGCTGCCAGCCGGTCTCGAGCTTGTGGCGCAGGTACACGGTCGCCTTGTCGGCGAGCCGGCTCGTGATCGTGTAGCGCGTGTCGCGCCGGTGCTGGACCTCGGCGGTGACCTGGCCGCGCTGCACGGTCTCGAGCTTCGCGATGCGATCGGTCTCGGTCGTCACCGGGTTGACGACGACCTCGCGATCGAGCGCGAACGGCACGACCACCGCGGCATCCGGCGGCACCGGCTCGGTGATGCCCTCGCCGACGAACCTGCCGTCGCCGTAGACGGTGACCGGCCCCGGCTCGAGCGTGTCGTGCGTCGGGTTGATCAGGTGGATCGCCTTGAACGCGTACTTCTGGTCGCCGCGCTCGGAGATCGGGTCGTAGAGATAGACGACGCCGCCGTCGGTCTCGCCGTGGACCATCGCGACCATCGCGCTCGAGCCGGCGCGCACCGTCATCGGCTGCTCGGCGATGAAGTGGCTCTCGCCGACCGGCGTGTCGGCGGTCTGCGTGTGCGCGCGCGGCGGCGCGGACGACGACTCGGGCGCGGTGCCGGGCGCGACAGCGAGCAGCCGCAGGCCCTGCGACTCCGTCGGCCCGACCTTCGCCGCGACGTGGATGCGCTTTACGGGCACGCCCTCGTCGACGAGCTTGTCGCGGATCTTGTCGGCGCGCGCGGCGACCTCGTCCCGCGACGTGCCGTGCGCCTCGATCAGCAGGTCCTTCTTGCTCGCGGTCACTTTGGCGGCGACCGCGTGCAGCGGATCGGGCGGCGGAGGCGGCGGCGCGGCCTTCGCCGGCGGCGACCTGTGGCTGCGGCCGAAGTCGTCGGTCTGCGAGCCGGCCGCGGCGCCGAGCGCGCTCTCGAACGTGCGGCCGGGGACCGGCAGGTTCTCGAGGTGATCCCTGTCGATCGTGACGCCCGAGGTGGTCGATAACCGATCGATCATCGGCGCTCTCGCCGCCACCTGGATCGTCTCGCCGCCCGCCTTCGACTCGTCGAGCTTCTGGGTCACGCGGGCGACCTGGTCGGCGGCGACCTTGGTCTTCTGCACGACGCTGATGTCCGCGTAGTAGAACGTGACCGAGTAGTCGCCCGGTGGCAGCTCGCCGATCTTGTACAGGCCGTGCTCGTCGGTGACCGCGGTCTGGTTGCTGCCTTGCAGCGCCGGCGAGGTCAGCACCACGGTGACTCCCGCCAGCGGCTCGCCGGTCGTCTTGTCGAACGCGGCACCTTCGATCGTGCCCTTGTCGGGTGACACGCTGGTGCTGGTTCCGAACGTCGTGCCGGTCGTGCTGACGCCGTCGACGACGTACTGGTTCTCGAGTGACGACGACCCGCTGAACGCCACGCCCGCGCTGTCGGACGTGGTCGCGCCCGGGTTGCCGAAGCTCGCGAGCTCCTCGGGCGCCGCGTTCTCGGCGTACGGCGACACGCCGGTCGGCGGCGCGACCGCGAACGTCTCGTCGCCTTGCAGGAGATCGCGATCGACGTGGTGCACGCTCCACAGGTCGTAGCGGAACGACAGCGCGGAGCTCGCGCCGACGCCGACCTGGACGTCCTTCCAGTCCTCGCCGGACAGGTTGTCGACGATCGCCCAGCCCTCGAGCATCACCTTGCCCTTCGGGCCGACGACGACGCGGTAGCTCGGGCGCCACGCCGGCGCGTCGGTGATGTAGGTGAGCATCACGTTCGCGCGGCGGTGTCCCGGCGTCTCGAGCGTCATCGTCAGGTAGTTGTGCTCGCCGCTGCCGTCGTCGGTCTCGCGGCGCGGGATCGACACCGGGATCGGGCGACCGGTGTCGCGGTCGACGACGGTCAGCGACTTCAGGAAGTCGTCGACGCGCTCGCGCGGCACGCGCACCGTCACCTTGCCGTCGACGGCGGTCGCCTTGCGTTCGTAGAACGCGACGCCGTTGCGGTAGACGACGACGCGGCCGAGCGCGGGGCCGTGGATCGAGCGCGACGAGTTGCCGTGGATGCACGCGGCGAGCAGGGCGGGGAGCAGGAGGAAGCGACGCATGTCTTCCATCTACGGCCCGCGCGTGCTGGCGATCCATGACAGAGCCTTGACTCCTGGTTCGCATGCGAGGTCGCGGCGTCTGTCGCAGTGTCGCAGGCGGCGCTATCATGGCCCGATGATCGGACGCGGATGGTGGATCGTCGTGCTCGCGGTCGGCTGCAAGAAGGACGCGGCCGACCGCGCCGAGAAGGTGGCGAACGCGAAGAGCTTCTGGCCGGAGGCGCCGGCGGTGACGTCGAAGCCCGCGTCGCGCGAGCTCCGCTACAACCCCGACAGCATCACCGCGTACACGATGACCGCCGAGGGCGGCACGGCGCCGGGCGCGGACGCCCACATCGACTTCACGATGACGCTCGCGCTCGCGTTCCAGCCGGGCGCGACGCCGCGCTCGCGCGACGCGCGGATCGCGCGCCTCGATCTGACGGCGGACGCCGCCGGCCAGAAGATGGTGATGAAGCTCGACCACGACGAGCTGACGGTCGCGCAGGGCAGCGAGCCGCCGATGCACCTCAGGCGCGGCGACGCCGGCACCGCGATCGACGTCGCCGCGATGACCGACAAGCCGTTCACGACGCTCGTGTTCGGCGAGGACAACACGGTCCAGGTGCACACGATCGCGGACCATCCGTTCACCCAGCTCGGCGGCGGCGGCGACATGCTCGACGACGCGCTCGTGCTGTTCCCCGATCTGCCGAAGCAGGCGGTCGCGCCGGGCTACAAGTGGTCGATCACGCGCAACACGAAGATCGGCGGCACCGGCGCGCGCGCCGACATCAAGTACGAGTTCGAATACCTCGGCGACGGCGCGTGCCCGTCGGGCGCGAAGAGCTGCGCGCAGCTGTCGCTCGCCGCGGCATCGAAGGACGTCGAGGTCATCAACAACGGGATGACCGCGAAGGCGACCTACGGCATGGCCGGCAAGGTGTTCCTCGACACCGACCGCGGCGCGCTCGACGAGTCGCGCGTCCACATGGACATCGACATCGCGGCCGGCGGCATGAAGCTGCCGGTCGGCGCGACGTACACCGTGAAGCCGACGAAGTAGCAGCGGGTGCGTTCAGGCGTAGCGTAGGCGTAAGCGCAAGCGTAAGCGTAAGCGGCATGCTCGACCGTCCGAGCGATGCGGTGCCGGTGTCGGAGTCGATCTCTACTCCGCAGACTGCCGCTTACGCTTACGCTTGCGCTTACCCTTACGGATTCGTTCACGGTCGCTTACTACGGGCGCACCGCGCCCCACGGGTGATCCGCGAGCACGTCGCCGGCGCGCCGGCGGATCGCGGCATCGAGCTCGCCCTTGCTCGCGGCGGCGAGCGCGGCGCGCAGGTCGTGGACGTTGTCCCACCGCCGGCTCGGATCCTTGACGAGGCCGATCGCGAGCACGGCGTCGAGGTCGTCGGGCAGCTCGCCGAGCGAGCTCGGCCGCTGCGGCATGACGTGGACGGTCTGGTAGAGCGCGGTGTGCAGATCGCGGCCGGCGACGACCGGGCGGCCGGTGAGCCAGCGATACGCGATCGCGGCGAGCGCGTAGACATCGGCGCGGTGATCGACGCGCTCGCCCTTGGCCTGCTCGGGCGACATGTACGCCGGCGTGCCGACGACGTGGCCCTGCGTGAGCGTGCCGGCGTGATCCGCCAGCGCGGCGACGCCGAAATCGAGCACCTTCCAGCCGGCATGGTCGGCGAGGAACAGGTTCTGCGGCTTGAGATCGCGGTGGACGATGCCCTGAGCCCACGCCTCCTCGAGCGCGGCGCCGACCTGCGCGAGCAGCGTGTCGAGGCCGTCCGCCGACAGCCCGCCCGAGCGCAGGTGGTGCGCGAGATCCTGGCCGTGCAGCCGCTCCATCGCGAGGTACGGGATCTCGTCGCCCTCGTTCGACCACTCGAGCACGCGCACGACGTGCGGCGAGGTCAGCCCGCGCACCGCGCGGACCTCGCGCAGGAAGCGCTCGACGCTGCGCGGGTTCGCGAGCTCGCGGTGCGGCAGCAGCTTGACCGCGGCCGGCTCGCCGTTGCCGACGTGCCACGCCTCGTAGACCTCGCCCATGCCGCCGCGGCCGATCACCGGGCCGAGGCGGTAGCTGCCGAGCGTGTGATCGGTGTAGCGACCCGAGCCGCCGAGCTGCAGCGCGCGATCGAGCTCGGCGCGCGCCTCGTCGAGCAGCGCCTCGCGCTGCGCCGCGAGCAGCATCGCGCTGCGCATCTTCTCGATCGCCTCGCGCGCGGCGCGGTGCGAGTACTGGCCGAGCAGGAACGCGCCGAGGATCCCGACCTGGATCAGCACGTGCGCGGCGAGCAGCACGTGCCACGGCCGCGACGGCTGGAGCAGCCCCGGATCGTCGATCGCGCCGGAGATGATGAGCGCGGCGAACACCGCCTGCGTGACCGCGTTGACGAGGTAGAGGCCGAGCGCCGACGCGAACCTCTCGCGGCGCGCGAAGAAGTACATCGCGAGCGCCGGGAACAGCTGGACCGCCGAGAAGATGCCGAAGAACAGCAGCGCGATGAACACCGCGGGCAGCACCGACATCGCGAGCACGAGCATCGCGGTCTCGCCGTAGCGCTCGGGCACGCGGATGTGGCGCTCGACCGTGATGCCGGCGATCACCGCGAGCACGATCGCGACGGCCATCGCGATGCGCAGCGCGACCGGACCGCCGAGCAACGGCAGCACGACCAGGCACGCGAGGCCGATCAGCCGGCCCATCTGGATCATGCCGCGCGCGGTCTGCGCCTCCTCGTCGCGCAGCGTCGCGCGCGCGAACTGCATCGACGTGTGAGCTCCCGCCGGACCCTGTGCGTTCGCGACGCGGCGCGCCGCCGCGGCGCGGTCGGGCAGCGCGTTGACGGTGGGCTCCGGGGCCAGCGTATCCGTCGGCTCGTCGCCCGTCATCGCGCTATCTTACTTCCGGTAGCGACCCGAGGGCCGTTCCGGGCCAGCGTGTGCGTCCGGACACGCTGGCTGTGGGCTCGCGGCACCGCGCGCGGCAAGCTCGCGCAATTCATGGCCGCGCGCGCGGCACGTCGCATGCTGTGCGCGGCGGTATGCCCTCCGTCCGCCCGCTTCTCGCCGGCATGCTGATCGCCGGCTGCTCCTCCACCACCGCCGCTCCGAGCTCCGACCGCGCGCCGAGCGCCTCCGCGCCGGTCTCGCCGCTCGTGGGCAGCTTCCGCCCGGTCTCGGCCGCGGCACCGCCCGCGCCGAGCGCCGACCAGCTGCTGCCCGAGGCGCTCGCCGGCACGGTCGCGTCGCCCGGCGACGCGCTCGACAGCCGCGTCGAGGTGCGCAAGCTCGACCTGCCGCACCCGCCGCGCGGCGCGACGGCCTCGTTCCGCGTCGGCGCCGATCGCCGCGGCTGGATCACCGCGCTGTCGGGCCCCGTCGTGCTGCCGTCGCCGACGTACGCCGACGGCAAGGTGTTCGTCGGTGGTGGCTTCAGCAGCACCGCGATGTTCGCGTTCGACGCGTGGCACGGCACGCGCGCGTGGGCGATGACCGGCATCGATCTCGGGCCGACCGCGGCGATCGCGATGGATCGCGAGCTCGCGTTCAACACGATGAGCTGCGACCTCTACGTCGCCGCGACCGACACCGGCAAGGTGCGCTGGCACAAGCACCTCGCGAGCACGCTCGTCACCCAGCCGGTCGCCGCCGACGGCGCGCTGCTGTCCGCGTGGCCCGAGAGCGACGACAAGTACTCGTTCGGCGCGCTGCGCGCGAGCGACGGCAAGCAGGAGTGGAGCTTCGCGATCCCGGCCGACGTGATCGTCGCGCCGCAGGTGGTCGGCGACTCGGTGTACTTCGCGACGCTCGACGGCTCGGCGTACCGCGCGCGCACGCGCGACGGCCACGTCGTGTGGAAGCGCGACGTCGGCGCCGCGAGCGCGGTCGCGGTCGACGGCGATCGCGTGCTGCTGACGCGGCGGATCGATCACGCCGGCACGCCGCGCGAGCAGCGGATCGTGCTCGACGCCGGCACCGGCGAGCTCGCGGTGCTCGGCGAGGCGCGCGACGCGCGCTACTTCGCCGGCGCCACCCGCGATCGCCAGCTGCTCGGCGGCGACTCGACGCCCGCGGGCAAGCGCCTCGGGCTCGGCTTCCAGTCGCTGTGGAGCTACCACGGCGGCGCGCCGACGATCGCCGACGGCCGCGCGTACTTCGCGCTCGGCGACGAGCTGGTCGCGACCGAGATCGCGTCGGGCAAGGACGTGTGGCACCGCACCTACAAGCAGGCGGCCGGCGCGCAGGCGCTGACGCCGCCCGCGGTCGTCGGCGGGCTGCTCGTGTTCGGCAGCGTCGACGGTCACCTCTACGTCGCCGACATCGACACCGGCATGACGGTCGCGGCCTGGGATCTCGGCGAGCCGATCGTCGCGCAGCCGATCGTGGCGCAGGGCTGGATCTACACGACGACGGCGAAGGGCCACCTCGTCGGCATCGAGCTCGGCGATCCGTCGGTCGACGGCTGGCACATGTGGGGCGGCAACGCGCAGCACGCCGGCCTCGTGCCCGACGCGGGGACTCCCGACGCGCGCGCGCTCGCGAGCCTCGCTCGCCCGAGCGAGGGCACGCTGCGGATCGCCGGCGAGGACAGCGCCGGCGCGCCGCTGCCGCTGCTGCACACGAAGGTGAACGTCGCGATCTCGGGCTACGTCGCCGAGGTCACGCTCGAGCAGCAGTTCACGAACCCGACCGACAAGCCGCTCGAGGCCGACTATCTGTTCCCGCTGCCCGACAACGCGGCGGTCGATCACATGGACCTGCGCATCGGCGATCGCGTCGTCCACGGCGTCGTGCAGAAGCGCGCCGAGGCCGCGGCGACGTACGGCAAGGCGAAGGCCGAGGGCAAGCGCGCGGCGCTGCTCGAGCAGCAGCGGCCGAACTTGTTCACCCAGCGCGTCGCGAACATCCCGCCGAACGCGCGCGTCGACGTCGTGATCCGCTACGTCCACGAGCTGCCGTTCGCGGATGGCCAGTACGAGCTCGTGTTCCCGATGGTCGCCGCGCCGCGCTTCGATCCGAAGGATCCGTCGGCGGTGCTCGCGAAGCCGGGCGAGCTGCGCGCCGCGAACAGCGTCGAGCTCGCGGTCCAGCTCCACGCCGGGCTGCCGATCGAGGCGCTCGCGTCGCCGACGCACCAGATCCGCGCGACGACCAGCGGCGCCGATGCGACCGTCGAGCTGGCCGCGACCGACCAGCTCCCGAACCGCGACTTCGTGCTGCGCTACCGCATCGCGGGCGACACGCCGCGCGCGACCGTGCTCGCGCACGACGACGCCGGTGATGGCTACTTCAGCCTCGTCGTGCAGCCGCCGGCGGCGCCGACCGCCGAGCAGATCGCGCCGCGCGAGCTCGTGTTCGTCGTCGACACGTCGAGCTCGATGCGCGGCAAGCCGCTCGACCAGGCGCGCGCGATCGTGACGCACGCGCTCGACGGTCTGCGCGCGAACGACACGTTCGACGTGCTCGACTTCTCCGACCGCGTCGCGGAGCTCGCGCCGGCTCCGGTCGGCGCGAGCCGTGCGGCGGAGGGCAAGGCGTTCGTCGCGAACCTGCGCCCGACGGGCGGCACCGACATGGTGCCGGCGATCGAGGCCGCGCTCGCGGGCCAGCCCGAGGGCGGGCGCACGCGCATCGTCGTGCTCGTCACCGATGGCTACATCGCGAACGAGGCGGACGTGCTGAAGGCGATCGTCGGCAAGCTCGGCGCGTCGCGGATCTACACCGTCGGCGTCGGCGGCTCGGTCAACCGCTTCCTGCTCGAGCGCGCCGCCGAGGTCGGGCGCGGGCGCGCGCTCGCCGTCGCGCTGTCGGACGCGCCGGAGGCCGCGGCGGCGCGGCTCGCCGCGCTCGTCGATCGCCCGGTGTTCACCGACGTCGCGGTCGACTGGGGCGGGCTCGACGTCACCGATCTCTACCCGCGCCACATCCCGGATCTGTTCGCGGCGAGCCCGCTCGTGATCCACGGCCGCTACGCGCACGGCGGCCACGCGACCGTGCGCGTGTCGGGCAACATCGGCACGCGCCGGTTCGAGCGCGCGATCGACGTCGCGCTGCCCGAGACCTCGGCCGGCGAGGCGCACGAGGCGCAGCGCTCGCTGTGGGCGCGCGCCGCGGTCCACGACCTGACGAGCCGGCTCGCGCTGCGCGACGATCCCTCGCTCGTCGCGCAGGTCGAGCAGCTCGGCCTGAAGTACCAGCTCGTCACCGCGTACACGTCGTTCGTCGCGGTCGACGAGGTGAAGGCGGACGTGGTCGCGCAGCTGCAGTCATCACCGACCGTCACGCCGGCGCGCGCGCTGCCCGGCGATCCGGAGATCCGGATCCCGGCACCCGCCGACGCGCGCACGGTCAGCGTGCTGCTGCCGAGCGGCGAGACCGCCGACGCGCGGTGGGACGCGGCCGCCGGGCTGTGGACGGCGCGGTTCCTGATCCCGGCGGACGCGCCGCAGGGCAGCCACCCGCTCGACGTGTTCGTCACCCACGCCGACGGGCAGCTCGAGCACCTGCGCGTCTGGTACGACGTCGACACGACCGCGCCCGCGCTCAGGCTCGAGGTCGTCGGCACCGCCCGGCCCGGCGCGACCGTGACGCTGCGCGCGCACGGCGACGCCGACATCGGGCGGATCACCGCGCGCATGGCGGACGGCACGCTCGTCAAGCTGCACGCGGCCGGCGAGCGCGTGTGGGAGGCGCAGTACCGCATCCCCGACGACGCGCGCGGCACGCTCGCGGTGACCGTGATCGCGATCGATCTCGCCGCGAACGTGCGCACGCAGCCGCTGGCGATCGAGCTGGCGCGATGACCGGCCGCGCGCTCGCCGTGCTCGTGATGATCGCGGCGACCGCGCACGCCGCGCCGCACGTCGTCGAGACGATCGGCGCCACGTCCGACGTCCACGACGTCGCGATCGCCGGCGACGACGTCGTGCTCGCCACGTCCGGTGGCGTCGCGATCGTGCGCGGCGAGCGGGTCGTGCAGACGCTCGGCACCGCCGACGGCCTGCCCGGCGCGCGCGTGCTGTCGGCGACCGCGAGCGACGACGGCGTGTGGGTCGGTGGCGTCGACGGTGCCGCGCTGCTCGCGCGCGACGGCGATCGCTACCGCGTCGCGCGCACGCTCCCGCTGCATCGCGTGACGCGCGTCGCGCGGTTCGCGGGCGACACCTGGCTCGCGACGTTCGGCGGCGGCCTCTACCGGATGGCGGACGGCGGCGCGCCCGCGCGTGTCGCGATCGGCCGCGATCGCACGCGCGTCAGCGACCTGCTGGTCGTCGGCGACCGGCTGTGGGTCGCGACGATCGACGACGGCATCGTCCGCGTCCGCGCCGACGGCCGCCGCGACGACGTCGCCGGGCTCGCGAGCGAGGTCGTGTGGGATCTCGAGCCCGATGGCAACCGCGTGCTCGCGGCGACCGCGGGCGGCGTCGACGTCGTGCCCGCGCGCGGCCGCGCGCGCCCGCTGCGCGTCGTCGATCAGCTGCCGGTCCGCGACGTGCGCTCGATCGCGCGGCGCGGCGCTCGCACCTGGGTCGCGACGTTCGGCGGCGGCGCGTGGCGGCTCGCCGGCGGCCGCGCGGTCGCGCTCGCCGCGCCCGATGGCATGCGCGACGCGCGCGTGATCGCGGTGGCCGGTGCGCGCGTGATCGTCGGCGGCGAGCGCGGGGCGGCGGTCGCGGAGGTCGCCGGCGACCAGCTGACGGCGATCGTCTCCGGCGGCCTGCCGTCGGCCGACGTCACCGCGCTCGCGAGCGCGTTCGGCAGCACCTGGATCGGCACGTTCTCGCACGGCGTCGCGCGGCTGCACGGAGGCGTCGTCGACGTCCCGCGCGAGGTCGCGGCCATCGATCCGCGCGTCAACGATCTCGCGGTCGCCGACGGCAAGCTGTGGATCGCGACCGATCGCGGGCTGTGGTGGTTCGACGGCGCGCGGCTGGGCCGCGATGCCGGCGACGGCGCACCGGGCGACGACCACGTCACCGCGCTGCACGTCGACGCTGCGGGCGCGCTGTGGGTCGCGGGTGGGCGCTCGCTCGCGCGCCGCGACGCCTCGGGCTGGCGGTCGTGGACCGGCGAGGGCCTCACCCACCTCGACGCGGTGGCGACCGATGCCGGGGGCCACGCGTGGGCGGCCGGGCTCCACGGCGTCGTCGAGCTCGCGCCCGCGACCGGCGAGATGCGCGTGCGCTCCGCCGCGAGCGGCGAGCTCGCCGTCGACTGGGCGACCGCGGTGGTCGCGTGGCAGGGCGGCGTCGTCGTCGGCACGTACGACGCGGGCCTGAGCTGGCTCGCGGGCGCGCGCGCGCGCCAGGAGCGCCTGGCGGACGGCTGGGTCAACCCTCACGCGATGCGCGTCGCCGGCGGCACGCTGTGGATCGGCACGCTCGATCGCGGGCTCGCGATCGGCGCGACCGGCGCGTGGACGCGGCTGCGCATCGCCGACCAGCTGCCGAGCGACGACGTCACGGCGCTGCTGCCCGCCGGCGATCGCGCGATGTGGGTCGGCACGCGCGGCGGGCTCGCGCGCCTCGAGTGGTGACGGGGACCTAGTCGCAATCGTGGTCACTTGGCGGCGCGTCCGCTGGTCGTACTCGTGCTCGTGCTCGTACTCGTGCTCGGCTGTTCGAGCAGCCATTCGATCAGTTTCGTGATCGTCGAGACCACACGAACGAGCGTTGCTTTTCCATGCCTCGCGACGGCTGCGTCGATGCGATTCTTGACGACGAGCACGTCGAGGCAGGCCGCGCACTCGAGCGCTGAGCCTCGGGCGATTTCGAGGTAGCGGACACGATCGGCAGTGGAGCCCTTCCCGTTGCCCTCGGCGATGTTGAGCGCAACCGACGTGCTTGCTTCATCTGCATGTTTGATGACGCTCGGTCTGCGACCACGCGGCATTTCGTCGAGGATTGGGTCCAGCCAGGCGACGAACTCGATCGATAGTCGATATGCGTCGAGCTTCTCGTGGTCGAACATGCGCACGTTATCGACCGCTCGGCTCTGCGGTTGCGTCCCGGATCGAGCACGAGCACGAGCACGAGTACGAGTACGACCAATTCTCCAGGATGCACGGGCGCTTGCAGCTAAGTAGACGGCATTCGACCTAGCCGTGCTTGTGCGGGCTCTTGACCCGCTCGGCGGCCTCGAGCTCGGCGAGCTGCTCGCGCAGATGCCACGGTGTGTGCTCGTAGACGTCCTCGACGAGTGATGGCAGCGGCGGCATCGCGACCTTCTCCTGGCGCGCGATCGCCTCGCGGACGTCGGCCTCGAGCCGCTCGGCGAGCTGCGCGCGCTCGCCGGGCGCGAGCCACCCGCGCTGCGCGAGGAACAGCTCGAACCGGCGCAGCGGATCCTTCTTCTCGCGCCAGACCTGGGTGACCGACTCGTCGCGGTAGCGCGACGGATCGTCCGACGAGCTGTGCGCGCTGACGCGGTAGGTGAGCAGCTCGAGGAACGTCGGGCCGTCGCCGCGGCGCGCCTTCGCGCCGGCGTAGCTCACCGCCTCGTACACCGCGAGCACGTCGTTGCCGTCGACGCGCAGCGGCTCGACGCCGTAGCCCAGCGCCTTGAGCGCGATCGTCTCGGCGGCGGTCTGCACGCTGCCGGGCGTCGAGATCGCCCACTGGTTGTTCTGGCAGATCAGCACGGCCGGCGCGTTCGTCACGCCGGCGAAGTTGAGCGCGACGTGGAAGTCCGGCTCGCTCGTGCCGCCGTCGCCCATGAAGCCGAAGCACGCCTTGCCGCGGTCGCCCGAGATCTTCATCGCCATCGCGACGCCGACCGCGTGCGGGATCTGCGTCGACACGCACGAGCTCATCACGACGTAGTGGTGCTCGCGATCGCACGGATGGCACGGCAGCTGGCGGCCCTTCGTCGGATCGTCGGCGTTGCCGAAGATCTGCGCGATGTACGAGTCGAGCGTCATCCCGCGATAGAGCCCGACGCCGGCCTCGCGCAGCGCCGGCACGATCCAGTCGTCGGGCAGCGTCGCCGCCGCCGCGCCGACGATCGCGCCTTCCTGGCCGAGCGCCTCGCCGTAGAAGCCGATGCGACCCTGGCGCTGCAGCGCCATCATGCGCGCGTCGGTGACGCGGATCCGGAGCATGCCCTCGAACAGCCGCCGCGCGAGCGCGCGGTCGACGCCAGCGACGGCCGCCTCGTCGAGCACGTGGCCGTCCTCGTCGAGCAGCTGGAACAGCCCGCGCGCCTTGGTCTCGTCGTCGCCGGCGAAGTACATGGCGTGCAATCTAGCCGAAACAGATTTAACGTCGCCACCGCGATGAGCGAGCAACCACCGCTGTCAGGTCCGGATCTCGAGGCAGGAATTCCCGAGGGCGACCTGCGCGACCGCGCGCCGCTGCTCGGCCACGCGGGCGGCGAGGCGGTCGTGCTCGTGCGCGAGGGCGGCCAGGTGCACGCGGTGGCCGCGACGTGCACGCACTACGGCGGGCCGCTCGCCGAGGGCGTCGTCGAGGGCGGCCGCATCCACTGCCCGTGGCACCACGCGTGCTTCGACGTCGCGACCGGGCGCGCGCACGGCCCGGCGCTCGCGCCGATCGCGTGCTGG